>NZ_JBFTRY010000114.1:0-11513 GCF_056399745.1 Dyella sp. 01N36 | reverse complement strand
GAGTACCTTTTATCCGTTGAGCGATGGCCCTTCCATACAGAACCACCGGATCACTAAGACCTACTTTCGTACCTGCTTGATCCGTCGATCTCGCAGTCAAGCACGCTTATGCCTTTGCACACAGTGCGCGATGTCCGACCGCGCTGAGCGTACCTTCGTGCTCCTCCGTTACTCTTTGGGAGGAGACCGCCCCAGTCAAACTACCCACCATACACGGTCCCTGATCCGGATTACGGACCTAGGTTAGAACGTCAAGCACTTCAGGGTGGTATTTCAAGGATGGCTCCACCGAAACTAGCGTCTCGGTTTCATAGCCTCCCACCTATCCTACACAGAAGAACTCAACGTTCAGTGTAAAGCTATAGTAAAGGTTCACGGGGTCTTTCCGTCTTGCCGCGGGAACGCTGCATCTTCACAGCGATTTCAATTTCACTGAGTCTCGGGTGGAGACAGCGCCGCTGTCGTTACGCCATTCGTGCAGGTCGGAACTTACCCGACAAGGAATTTCGCTACCTTAGGACCGTTATAGTTACGGCCGCCGTTTACTGGGGCTTCGATCAAGAGCTTCGCCTTGCGGCTGACCCCATCAATTAACCTTCCAGCACCGGGCAGGCGTCACACCCTATACGTCCACTTTCGTGTTTGCAGAGTGCTGTGTTTTTGATAAACAGTCGCAGCGGCCAGGTTACTGCGACCCTCTAACGCTCAGTCACGCATGTGACCACGTCGGAGGGCGCACCTTCTCCCGAAGTTACGGTGCCATTTTGCCTAGTTCCTTCACCCGAGTTCTCTCAAGCGCCTTGGGATTCTCACCCTGCCTACCAGTGTCGGTTTACGGTACGGTTTCTCTGTAGCTGAAGCTTAGTGGCTTTTCCTGGAAGCGTAGTATCAGTCACTTCGTCCAATAGGACTCGTCTCGGTGCTCGGCATAAAGAAGCGCGGATTTGCCTACGCTTCATGCCTACCGCCTTTCCCCGGGACAACCAACGCCCGGTAGACCTAACTTTCTCCGTCCCCACATCGCACTACAGACAAGTGCAGGAATATTAACCTGCTTCCCATCGACTACGCATTTCTGCCTCGCCTTAGGGGCCGACTCACCCTGCGCCGATGAACGTTGCGCGAGGAAACCTTGGGCTTTCGGCGTGGGGGCTTTTCACCCCCATTATCGTTACTCATGTCAGCATTCGCACTTCCGATACCTCCAGCAGACTTCTCAATCCACCTTCACAGGCTTACGGAACGCTCCTCTACCGCGCATTACAAAGTAATGCACCCCGAGCTTCGGTGTATCGCTTAGCCCCGTTAAATCTTCCGCGCAGACCGACTCGACCAGTGAGCTATTACGCTTTCTTTAAAGGGTGGCTGCTTCTAAGCCAACCTCCTGGCTGTCTATGCCTTTCCACATCGTTTTCCACTTAGCGATAACTTGGGGACCTTAGCTGCGGGTCTGGGTTGTTTCCCTTTTCACGACGGACGTTAGCACCCGCCGTGTGTCTCCCGTACATTCTGTCCTGGTATTCGGAGTTTGCCATGGTTTACTAAGCCGCGATGGCCCGCTAGCCATAACAGTGCTCTACCCCCAGGAAGATTCATACGAGGCGCTACCTAAATAGCTTTCGAGGAGAACCAGCTATCTCCGAGTTTGTTTAGCCTTTCACTCCTATCCTCAGCTCATCCCCATCTATTGCAACAGATGTGGGTTCGGTCCTCCAGTGCGTGTTACCGCACCTTCAACCTGGCCAAGGATAGATCACTCGGTTTCGGGTCTACTGCCAGAGACTATGCGCCCTATTCAGACTCGGTTTCCCTTCGCCTCCCCTATACGGTTAAGCTTGCCACTGACAGTAAGTCGCTGACCCATTATACAAAAGGTACGCAGTCACCCTTGCGGGCTTCCACTGCTTGTACGTATACGGTTTCAGGGTCTATTTCACTCCCCTCTCCGGGGTTCTTTTCGCCTTTCCCTCACGGTACTAGTTCGCTATCGGTCAGTCAGGAGTATTTAGCCTTGGAGGATGGTCCCCCCATATTCAGACAGGGTTTCTCGTGCCCCGCCTTACTCAATTTCATCTCTAATGCCCTTTCGCCTACGGGGCTATCACCCGCTATGGCCGGCCTTTCCAAACCGTTCGGCTAAAACACTAGAAACTTTTGGGCTAGTCCGCGTTCGCTCGTCGCTACTGACGGAATCTCGGTTGATTTCTTTTCCTCCGGGTACTTAGATATTTCAGTTCCCCGGGTTCGCTCTGCATGACTATGTATTCATCATGCAGTACTCCTTGCGGAGTGGGTTTCCCCATTCGGACATTGCCGGATCAAAGCTTGTTGCCAGCTCCCCGACACTTTTCGCAGGCTGCCACGTCCTTCATCGCCTCTGACTGCCAAGGCATCCACCGTATACGCTTAGTCGCTTGACCATATAACCCCAAGTCGCCTCAGGGCCGATCATCATCACTTACGAGGTGATAATCATCGTACTGTCCAAACAACGCGTTCGCTTAATTGCCTCAACGACACATCTCGATTCGGTTTCGAACCAAGACGCTTGTCACTCGTTTACGTTTTCAATGAACACAAGAACGGCCTCAATGCCGCCTCGTTTTCTAAAATCTTATGTGTGCGCTGCCATTTTTACGTCGACAATGGTGGAGCCAGTCAGGATCGAACTGACGACCCCCTGCTTGCAAAGCAGGTGCTCTCCCAGCTGAGCTATGGCCCCAGACTTTGTGAGAAGTCCGACCAGGGATGGTCGGGCTCTTGCCGATGACTCGGCAAAATCCGGTGATGGTGGGTCTGGGAGGACTCGAACCACCGGCCTCACCCTTATCAGGGGTGCGCTCTAACCACCTGAGCTACAGACCCGGGAAATCATTTCCGTCGTTCACGAAAAGCGAAACACGATCCGTAGCAGCAAAGCTACGAAGCGCGCGATGATCGCTTTCCGCGACACGGATGTCGCGTAAAAATGCAGGTGTCTTGTGTGGACGTCTTGCGGGGAAGAAAGATGTCGTTCTCGAAAGGAGGTGATCCAGCCGCACCTTCCGATACGGCTACCTTGTTACGACTTCACCCCAGTCATGAACCACTCCGTGGTCGTCGTCCCCCTTGCGGTTAGACTAACGGCTTCTGGAGCAACTCACTCCCATGGTGTGACGGGCGGTGTGTACAAGGCCCGGGAACGTATTCACCGCAGCATAGCTGATCTGCGATTACTAGCGATTCCGACTTCATGGAGTCGAGTTGCAGACTCCAATCCGGACTGGGATCGGCTTTCTGGGATTGGCTCCACCTCGCGGTATTGCAACCCTCTGTACCGACCATTGTAGTACGTGTGTAGCCCTGGCCGTAAGGGCCATGATGACTTGACGTCATCCCCACCTTCCTCCGGTTTGTCACCGGCAGTCTCCTTAGAGTTCCCACCATTACGTGCTGGCAACTAAGGACAAGGGTTGCGCTCGTTGCGGGACTTAACCCAACATCTCACGACACGAGCTGACGACAGCCATGCAGCACCTGTGTTCTGATTCCCGAAGGCACTCCCGCATCTCTGCAGGATTCCAGACATGTCAAGGCCAGGTAAGGTTCTTCGCGTTGCATCGAATTAAACCACATACTCCACCGCTTGTGCGGGCCCCCGTCAATTCCTTTGAGTTTCAGTCTTGCGACCGTACTCCCCAGGCGGCGAACTTAACGCGTTAGCTTCGACACTGATCTCCGAGTTGAGACCAACATCCAGTTCGCATCGTTTAGGGCGTGGACTACCAGGGTATCTAATCCTGTTTGCTCCCCACGCTTTCGTGCCTCAGCGTCAGTGTTGATCCAGATGGCCGCCTTCGCCACTGATGTTCCTCCCGATCTCTACGCATTTCACCGCTACACCGGGAATTCCACCATCCTCTATCACACTCTAGCKAKCCAGTATCCATYGCCATTCCCAGGTTGAGCCCGGGGATTTCACRACAGACTTAAMTMACCGCCTACGCACGCTTTACGCCCAGTAATTCCGATTAACGCTTGCACCCTTCGTATTACCGCGGCTGCTGGCACGAAGTTAGCCGGTGCTTATTCCTCAGGTACCGTCAGCCCCACCGGTTATTAGCCAGTAGTATTTCGCTCCTGATAAAAGTGCTTTACAACCCGAAGGCCTTCTTCACACACGCGGCATTGCTGGATCAGGCTTGCGCCCATTGTCCAATATTCCCCACTGCTGCCTCCCGTAGGAGTCTGGACCGTGTCTCAGTTCCAGTGTGGCTGATCATCCTCTCAGACCAGCTAGCGATCGTCGCCTTGGTAGGCCATTACCCTACCAACTAGCTAATCGCACATCGGTTCGTCCAACCGCGCGAGGCCTTTCGGTCCCCCGCTTTCTCCCGTAGGACGTATGCGGTATTAGCGTAAGTTTCCCTACGTTATCCCCCACGTTTGGGTAGATCCCGATGCATTACTCACCCGTCCGCCACTCGCCACCCACAGTATTGCTACTGCTGTGCTGCCGTTCGACTTGCATGTGTTAGGCATGCCGCCAGCGTTCAATCTGAGCCAGGATCAAACTCTTCACTTAAGTTTTCGACCTCATGTCCACCCGAAGGCAGTCACTCGATCTATCTTTCTGAAGCGTTGTTCCTAACCATAAACGTCAAGCTTTTGAATTGACTCTTAGGTTAGACGCTTGCATATATTGGACATTCAATCGTCCGTCGCAAGACGCCCACACAAGTCACCTGCGCACACTGTCAAAGATCTCAATCACTTGCAGTACGTTGCCGTTTCTGCGTTGGAACATTTCGTTCCGAGTGAGCCGCTCATCTTACATCGTTYTCCCTGTCCGTCAACACCTTCAGCGAAGAATTTTTGCTGTCGTTGTTGCCGTTGGAAGACGCTGCCAGCGGCGGGGAGGCGAATAATAGGCAGGCACCCCACCTTTGACAAGCAATTTTTGAAATTATTTTTGATGTTTCGCGTAAGACGTTGTTCTCACGCGAAACTCTGTTGATGGATGCATCGCGATGACGTTGCGTCATCGCGATCAACTCATGCGAGCGTCAACAACACGCGCGCGAAGTTGCGCTTGCCGATCTGCAAAACCCCTTCAAAACCCGGCAAAAACACGCGTTGCGCATCTTCGACGACTTCCGCGTCGATGCGCACGGCGCGTTCCTTGAGTTTGCGATTCGCTTCGCCGTTGCTTGGCGTGAGGCCTGCCGCGGTCAGTAGAGCAGGCAAACGCAAGCCTTCCGCGGACACTGCAATTTCAGTGAGCGGCAGCAGGCTCGTATCGCCTTCGCCGCGCACGACGGCGTGCCATCCGGCGATCGCCTGTTCGGCGGCAGCAGCGCCGTGGAATCGCGTGGCCAATTCGCGCGCCAATTGCAGCTTCGCGTCACGGGGGTTAAGCACACCGGATTCCACCTCGAGCTTCATGCGCTTGAGGTCATCCAGCGAGGTGTCGAAGCTAAGCAACTCGAACCAGCGCCACATCAGCTCATCGCCGATCTTCAGGGTCTTGGTGACCATGTCGATGGCCGGCTCATTGATGCCGATGTAGTTGCCCAGCGACTTGGACATCTTGTTGACGCCGTCCAGGCCCTCCAGCAGCGGCATGGTGAGCACGATCTGCGGCGGCTGGCCGTGATGCTCCTGCAGCGCGCGGCCCATCAAGAGGTTGAACTTCTGATCGGTGCCGCCGAGCTCGACGTCGCATTTAAGTGCGACTGAGTCATAGCCCTGCACCAGCGGATAGAGGAATTCGTGGATGGCGATGGGCTGCTGGCCGGCGAAGCGCTTGGAGAAATCGTCGCGCTCGAGCATGCGCGCCACGGTGTGCTGGGCGGCCAGCTTGATCATGTCGGCTGCGGTCATCTGGCCGAACCACTCCGAATTGAAGCGCAGTTCGGTGCGCTCCTTGTCCAGCACCTTATAGACCTGGTCGGCGTAGGTCTGGGCGTTGGCCAGCACGTCCTCGCGGGAAAGCGGYTTGCGCGTGACGTTTTTGCCGGTCGGGTCGCCGATCATGCCGGTGAAGTCGCCGATCAGGAAAATCACCTGATGTCCCAGGTCCTGGAACTGGCGCATCTTGTTGAGCAGCACGGTGTGGCCCAGGTGCAGGTCCGGCGCGGTCGGATCGAAGCCGGCCTTGATGCGCAGGGGGCGACCGAGCTTCAGGCGGGCGACCAGCTCTTCCTGCTTGATGATTTCGTCGGCGCCGCGCGCGATGGTGGCCAGCGCCTGCTCAAGCTCGTTCATGTATTCCTCAAATTTTCGTTGTCTGGGCGGCACCGTAAAGCATAGCTTCCCGGCCGGTTCCGTTAAGTGTGCGTTAACCGAAAAGTTATCGCAACCCATTGATGGAAAAGGCGTTGACGCCCTTTACACAGGGCCGCTATGGTACGCGGCAATTAGAAATGTAGTACCTGGGGAACACCGGGCATGGGTGAGAGAAACGAAAACGCGCGCGCTGCGCGCAAACAGGCTATGCGTCGAAAGGCGCAGCAGCGTCACTCTCATTTTTACGAGCGGTGTGCC
The DNA here is from genome assembly GCF_056399745.1 of Dyella sp. 01N36. Lineage (NCBI taxonomy): Bacteria > Pseudomonadati > Pseudomonadota > Gammaproteobacteria > Lysobacterales > Rhodanobacteraceae > Dyella > Dyella sp. 01N36. Next base: position 4,988 of record NZ_JBFTRY010000114.1, on the reverse strand, counting down.
CATTGGTCCTTTGGTTGTCACGGTGAGGCCGAGCCTATCCGCTGGCATCGCGAGCGCTGGATTCTTGCCGGCACCGCCCTCCTTATTACCGCCGTTTCCGGCTTCCTGATTCCCGCCTGGGCCAGCGCCATGCGCCCGGACACGATTTCGACCGCGCACGCCGTGCTGCCGCTGGAACTGCCCAAGGCGGTCCCGGTGGCCGCCCAGGCCGCGACCGTGGAAGATTGGCACATCGTGCAGGTCCAGCCCGGCCAGACCTTGTCGGACCTGTTCCAGAGCCAGGGCCTGAGCCTCACCGACGTACAGCATGTGGTGGACCAGTCGGGCGATGCCAAGGCGTTGCACCACATCAGCCCCGGCCAGGAATTCGATTTTCTGCTCGACAGCGACGGCAGCCTCAAGGGCATCCGCTTCGACAAGGACGAATCCAACCGCACCACCATGCGCTTTGAGGCCGACAAGGCCACCGTTACGGCGGAAGCGCGCGAAGTGGAACATCGCGAACACGTCGCCCATGGCAGCATCGACAGCTCGCTGTTTGCCGCCGGCTCCAAGGCAGGCATGAGCAACCAGATGGTGCTCAAGCTGGCCGAGCTGTTCAAATACGACATCGACTTCGTGCAGGACCTGCGCGAAGGCGACAGCTTCACGGTGATCTACGACGACGTGTACCGCGACGGCGCCTATCTGCACGAAGGCGACATCGTGGCGGCGGAGTTCGTCAATCAGGGTGAGCGCTACACCGCCTACCGCTTCAAGAAAGAAGACGGCAGCTACGGCTGGTTCAGTGAGGACGGCCGCCCGATCCAGAAGTCGTTCCTGCGCATTCCGGTGGACTTCACCCGCATCTCCTCGCAGTTCAGCGCGGCACGCATGCATCCCATCCTTGGCCTGATGCGCGCCCACCAGGGCGTGGATTACGCCGCACCCACTGGCACGCCGATCCATGCGGCGGGCGACGGCGTGATCAAGTTCAAGGGCTGGATGAACGGCTACGGCAATTTCGTGATCGTGCAGCACAACGGCTCGATCAGCACCGCCTACGGCCACATGTCCAAGTTCGCCAATGAAAAGGTGGGCCAGCATGTGGGCCAGGGCGAAGTGATCGGCTATGTGGGCATGACCGGCCTGGCCACCGGCCCGCATCTGCATTACGAATTCCGCGTCAACAACGTGCAGCGCGATCCGCAGAAGGTGACGCTGCCCAAGCCCGAACCGCTGCCTGGCGCACAGCTGGCCAAGTTCAAGTCGCAGGTGGTGCAGCCGCAGCTGGCCCGCCTGAAGACGCTGGACGCCAACATGAAGCTGGCCAAGGCCAGCGGCACCAAGCGCAACGACGACTGATCCCGTGGATGACGCGACGGCGCTTTACCTTGGCCTGATCTCGGGCACCAGCGCCGATGGCATCGATGCCGCGCTGGTGAGTTTCGACAACGACAGGCCGCAGCTGGTCGATGCACTGGCCCACCGGTGGCCGGATGAGTTGCGCACGCGCCTGCTGGCCGTGGCGCAGGACGAAACACGATTGGACCTGGATGCCTATGGGCGTCTCGATGTCGCGATCGGCCAATGTTTCGCCGAAGCTGCCCAGCAGCTGTTGGACCGCAATCCGGCGCATGCGCCGCGCGTTCGGGCCATCGGTTCGCATGGGCAGACCTTGCGGCATCGCCCCACCGGCGAATTTCCTTTCACGCTGCAGGCGGGCGATCCCTCGGTGATCGCCGAACGCTGCGGCATCGATGTGGTGGCTGATTTCCGCCGCGCCGACGTGGCCGCCGGTGGCCAGGGCGCGCCGCTGCTTCCCGCGGTCCACGCCATGCTGCTGGGTCGTGCGGACGGTGTGCGCGTGGTGCTCAATCTGGGCGGCATTGCCAACATCACGGTGCTCGATCCGGCCGGCAAGGTGTTCGGGTTCGATACGGGCCCGGCCAATGGCCTGATGGATGCCTGGCATCTGCGCCATCGTGGCGCGGCGTACGACGCCAATGGCGCCTTCGCGGGCGCGGGTCGCATGGACGAGGCCTTGCTCAGTGCGCTGATGGCCGATCCCTATTTCGCGCTGCCGCCGCCCAAGAGCACGGGACGCGAACACTTCCATCTCGCCTGGCTGGAACAGCACGCCGGCATGGCGGCGCTGTCGCCTGCCGATGTGCAGGCCACGCTGCTGGAGCTCTCGGCACGCAGCATCGCCGAGGCGATCGAACGCCATGCGCCATCCGCTATCGATGTGCTGGCCTGCGGTGGCGGCGTGCACAACGCCGTACTGATGGAGCGGCTGGGACAACTGCTGGGTACGCGCACGCTGGCCAGCACCGCCGCGCATGGCGTGGATCCGGATTATCTGGAAGCCACGGCGTTTGCGTGGCTCGCGCGTCAACGCCTGCTGGGCTTGCCGGGCAATCTGCCCGCGGTCACCGGGGCACGGGGACCGCGCGTGCTCGGTGCGGTCTATTCCGCACCGCGCTGATCAGAAGCTCTCGTCGCCCAACACGCCGTGTGCCTGCGCCAACGCAGCCGTTGGAGCGCGGGAAAGGGCTTGCACGGCCTCCTGGAAGGCGGCCTTTTCCTTGGCATCCCACTGACCGCCCAAGGTGGTCAGGTCGCCGGGATCGAGCATGGTTTCGGCGAACACATTGGATGAGGCCATGCCAAGGCCATGGCGCAGTGCGTGCAGCACCACGTCATTGATCGACCACTGCCTTTCCTTGGCGAGCGTCTTGATGCGCTCGGCCATAAGGTTGTCGATATGGCGTATGACGAGGTCCGGCACGGACGCTTCCTCCGACAGTCACAAGCCCCCTGTGACTTGATCTTGTCACAGGGTCAAGGGCGAGACTATCGACCGCTTGGCTGATTCACACGCTGCCTTCTTTTGGAGCGGGCGCCGGATCGCCGGGGCGGTCCTTGCTGTAGCGAGGCCACAGATAAGTGAACAGCAGCGTGGCAGGAACGATGGAGATCACGGTCAGGACAAAATAAYCGCCATAGCCCGTGGTCATGGCGATGCCGCCGGCGAAGAAGCCCAGCACCTTGCCCGGCAGATTGACCATGGAGCTGAGCAAGGCATATTGGGTCGCCGTGTGTTCACGGCTCACCAGCGAGGAAAGATAGGCGACGATCGGCGGACCCAGCACGCCGAGGGTAAAGTTCTCCACCGAAATCACCACCGTCAGCACCGCCAGATTGCCGGGGTGTGCGATCAGCCACAGATAGCCCAGGTTGCTGGCTCCGGCCAACACCATCGACACCCCCAGGCTGCGCCACGCGCCCCAGCGGGCCACGGCCGCGCCGCCGACGAAGACACCTACGATGCCGATCCATACGCCCCACAGCTTGGTGATCGTGCCGATCTGCGTCTGGGTGAACCCCATGTCCAGATAGAACGGGCCCATCACGCCGCCCACGGTCGCCTGCTCAGGAATCTTGAACAGCAGGATGAAGAGCAAGGTGACGCTCGCCAATGCCCATCCATAGCGTCGGAAGAAATCCGCGAATGGATCGATCACGCTTAGCTGCATCGCTGCACCCCAGCTGGGCGGCGTAGTCCGAACCACATCGGGTTCGCGCGCGAACAGCGTGGCCAAGATGGGGATCAGCATGGCCAGGGCGAAAACGACATAGATCACTGGCCAATCCAGATGGTCGRCCAGAATCAGCGCGCCGGCGCCGGTGATGATGAGCGCAATGCGGTAGCCCAGCGAATAGGTAGCCACCAACGCACCCTGGGTGGCCGTTGGTGCGATCTCGATGCGATAGGCGTCGACCGCGATGTCCTGCGTGGCACCGAAGAACGCGACGACCAAGGTCGCCGCCACGAACAGGGGCAATTGCGACGGCGTCAACCTGGCCATCGCCAGCAGACCGCCCATCACGGCGAACTGGGCCAGCAACAGCCAGCTGCGCCGCTGACCCAGCCGTCCCAAGGCGCCAGGCAGTCTGACGTGGTCCAGCAATGGCGCCCACAGGAACTTGAGCGCGTAGAACATCCCCGCGCTCGCGATCATGGTGATTTCCTTCAGCACGATGCCATGCTTTCGCAGCCAGATGGCGACGGTGTAGGACACCAGCAAGAATGGCAGGCCCGAGGAGAAGCCCAGCAGGAACATCGTCCAGGCAGCGGGCTGGGTAAACGCATGCCATACCGCGAGCTTCTGCTTTTTGGGCGGCGCCGCCTCAGTCGGCATAGTCGACGGTATACGGCGCGTGGTCCGAGAACCAGGAATCACGGTAGACCGAGCAGCGCTTCAGGCGATCGCGCAGGCCAGGCGTGACCAGCTGGTAGTCGATGCGCCATCCCACATTGTTGGCCCGCGCGTTGCCGCGGTTGGACCACCACGTATAGTCCTCGCCCTTGGGATGCAGGGTGCGATAGCTGTCGACCCACCCGTGCTTTTCGACCAGGTCGTTGAGCCATGCGCGCTCTTCGGGCAGGCAGCCGGAATTCTTCTGGTTGGACTTCCAGTTCTTGATATCCAGCTCGCTGCGCACGATGTTCCAGTCGCCGCACAGCACGTAGTCGCGGCCGCTCTTCATCCACTTGTCGAAGATCGGTGCGATCCATTCCATCGCCTTGAATTTGAACTGCTGGCGCTCATCGCCCGACGAACCCGACGGCACGTACAGCGACACCACGCTCAGGTTGCCGAAGCGGGCTTCGATGTAGCGCCCCTCGTTGTCGAAGGCATCCCAGCCCAGCTCGGTGAGCACCGCATCGGGCTCGCGCTTGGCGTAGATGGCCACGCCGCTATAGCCCTTCTTGCTGCTGGCGTCGCGATAGAAGCAATGATGGCCATCGGGACGGAACATGGCATCGGAAAGCTGGTCTTCCTGCGCCTTGGTCTCCTGCAGGCAGACCACGTCGGCCTTTTGCTGGCGTAACCATTCGAACACGCCCTTGGTACCGGCGGAACGGATGCCGTTGGCGTTGAGACTGATGATGCGCATACAAGGTGCCCGGGCTCGCGAGGGATGCGCCATCATAGCAACCA
>NZ_JBFTRY010000113.1:0-11517 GCF_056399745.1 Dyella sp. 01N36 | reverse complement strand
CTGGTGTAGACCATCACGTCGAAGCCGTCGGCCACCAGCACTTCGGCCGCCTTGAGCGTTTCCACCACATCGGGGAAGAGCGTGCGCTGGTCGCCCAGCACTTCCAGTTTCACCAGCTTGTGGCCGTCGAGCAGCTCGCGTGCGAGCTTGCAGGTGCGCACGGCGTCCACTGCGTTGTAGCAGCCGGCGGTATTCGGCAGCAGGGTGAATTCTTCGGGCGGCAGCGCGTCCAGCAGGTTGGGCTGGCCGGCGTCCTGGCCAACGTTCACGCGGCGGATGGCAACGGTGACGATCTCGGCGCCGGCGGCCTGGCTGGCGCGGCGGGTCTCGTCGAAATCCTTGTACTTGCCGGTGCCGGTGAGCAGGCGCGAGCCATAGCTCTTGCCGGCGATGATCAGCGGGTCGGAAGCATCGAGCGTCTTGATATTCATCGTGAGGTCTTCAGTCTGCGGCGACGACTGGGCGTCGCATGAACGCGCATGCCCGGGCGATCAACCGCCGCCGATGGCATGGACGATTTCCACGCGGTCGCCGTCGGCCAGGCTATGGCTGGCGTGCAGGCTGCGCGGGACGATCTCTTGGTTCACTTCCACGGCGACGCGGCGCTGGCCGTAGCCGGCGTCTTCAAGCAATTGGGCGACGGTGGTGGCGGGGGCGCAGTCGCGCGGACTGCCATTGAGCGTGATGTGCATCCGTCCATTGTAGCGGCTGCCGGCCCGAATGCCGCCCTGGCGTGAAGAGGCCCGGCGGTGCCGGGCCTCCAGAGGACATCAAAGGGCGTGTCAATTGCGCTGCTGGTCGTCCCGACGCGGAGCCGCCCGGTGCTCCTCATGGTTGGGCTGCGGCTGACGCTGCTCCGGCCGCGCCTGGGGTTGTTGCGGCTGAGGATTGCCGCGGGGCACCTCGTTGCGCTGCTGCATCTCCTGCCGCTGTTGCATTTGCTGGCGTTGCTGCGCGGCGTCACGCTGCTGCATCTGCTGTTGCATCGCCTGGCGCTGCTGGAATTCTTGCTGCTGCATCTGCTGGCGTTGCTGCATCAGGTCGCGTTGCGGCGACTGTTGCTGCATCTGCATTACCTGGCGCTGTTGGACGTCCTGCTGCTGGGTTTGCTGGCGCTGCTCCAATTGCTGCTGTTGCGCGGCCCGTCGCTGCTGCATCTGCTGTTGCTGTATGTCCTGGCGCTGCTGCGCGGTGTTGTCCTGGCGCGCCTGTTGCGGTTGAGCCGGTTCGATGCGCGGCGGCGTGGGCAGGCTGCCCGGGGGCACCTGCTGGCTGCGCATGCGATCGGATTCCGCGCTGGGAATGAAGCTCACGCCCGGACGCGGCTGGTTGTCTCCGCCGCGCTGGATCTGGGCCTGGCCGTTCGGTCGAACAAAACGCGAGGACGGCAGCTCGCCCGGACGCATGGCGCCCGGTTCGTTGTCGCCGCGGGGTTGCGGGCGCGCCATGGGCGCGGCCGGGTTGCCGCGCATCGACGGGTTGGGCTGGCCAGCGGCAACCTCTTGCGGGCGATTGGGCGCACCGGCGCGCATGGCCGGCCCCTGGCCATTGAGGAGTCGCACATTATCCCGCTCGGGAGTCATGCGCGGATTGCCGGCGACGTTGGCCGGGCGACCGCCAAAATTCGCGGCCGGCGGGGTACGAGCCACCACTTCGCGCTGGAATCCGCCAGCCGGCAGGGGGCGTCCGTTGTTGGCGCGCGGCGGCGCAAAGCTGCTGCGTACAGGCGCGATCCCGGCGACGCCGCGCGGGGCGACCTGGGCATCGGCGAACCGCCGCGGATCCATACCCGCCATATGCTGCCGCGCATTGCGCGCCGCCACGAAATCCTGGCCCGACATGGCGCGGAACGCATGCGGCACGTCGCGGTTGATGTAGCGCTCGTTGGGCGCCGCGCGTCCGTCGCGGTAGTAGTTGTAGCGCTCGTTGATGTGGTTGATCACCAGGTTGCGGTTGTTGCGCACATAGATATTGGTGACATTGACGTTGGTGTAGTAGCCACGGCTGGCGCGATACCACGGGTTGTAGACCTCGCCCGGCCCGAGCGGGAACCAGCCCACCGGGCCGCCCACGCCGATGGATACGCCGCCACCGACAAAGGCCACCAGCGCCGGCGCGTAGACCGGGCGCACACCCACCGGCCCCGGCACCCAGCCCCAGCGGTTGTGCACATGGGCCCAGCGGCCATAGTGATAGGGCGCGAAACCCCAGGGCGCGGCATCCACCCAGGTCCAGCCCCACGGGCCGACGTACGACCAGTGGCCATCGCTGTAAGGCGACCAATCGGCGCCCACGCTTGCGGGATACCAGACCTGGCCGTAATCGGGATCGCTCTGCCAGTTGCCGTATTGGTTGAGATCCTGCGCGCCCACGATGTCCGGCGACACATTGGGGTCGGCGGGCATGGAGGCATACTGCTGGTTGCGGCTGTCCACCCAGTTGTCGAACTCGTCGCCGCCCTGGATGTCGTTGATGGTCACCACGCTCAGCGAGGAATCGACAAACTCGTACGAGCGGCCCGCGGCCACCATGCGCTGCGCGCCGCCCTCGCCATAGACCGTGGCGTGCCCGGCGAAGTCGGTGACGCGGGTGGACTTGCCATCCTCGCTGATATCGATGCGATAGCTGCCCGGTTGATCGATCACCAGGGCCACGGTGGGCGTATCGATTTCGTAGCTCTGGCCATCGTCGAGCCCCTGCACCGTCACGTTAGCCGTGCCCTGGGTCAGTTCGACCTGGGTCAGCTGGTCGTTGAGGGTGAGGAAGCCGAAGTTGGAGTCGTCCGCGATACGCAGGACGCCGCTGTCCAGCTGCAACTCGGCGCGCCCGCCGTCGCCGGTGGAAAGGCGGTCGCCGGTGGTCAGCGGGCGGTTGAGGCTGGCATCGCCCCAATCCTTTTCGCCAGCGGGGAGCAGACCCACGTCGCCGGTGCGATAGGACAGGCGTGCCACGCGCGAAGGCGGATCGCCGGCGCCATTGTCATCGGGTGGCGCCTGCGTCTGCGCCTGGCTAAGCCCGCTGGCGCAGATCAACAGGGCCGCTGCCATCCATCGCCAGCTTTGCGGCGATGTCAGGAAAGCAGAAAGCACACGCATCGGGTTCTCCGGAGCTGGACGCGATGGTTATCGCGGAATGGTTTCGTCGCCCGCAAGAACGCATGGGGGATTGCCGGCGCCGACGGCTGCATTATGCGGATGAGCGATCCATCCCTAGCAAGGACTGGCAAGGCCGCGTCAAAAAGTGGTTCAGCCGGCCGCCATGTCCGGTTCACGCCGGGTTGGGATAGCCAAATCCAGGCATACCGGGAAAACTGCGCCGTAAACCCGCGGCCATTGATGCGCAGTCCTCATCCGGGGGCGGCGGTTCCCAAGCCCCGCGGAGGCGGGTTACCATCGTCGAACGATGCGGGTGTAGCTCAATGGTAGAGCTGTAGCTTCCCAAGCTACTGACGAGGGTTCGATTCCCTTCACCCGCTCCATAGTTGGTCTCGACCCCGTTGCTCTCGACTCCATTGCTCTGGACCCCACCGAGCTCCCTACACGTAACCCTTGCGGCGTGCGCTGATCATGGCGGATGTGACTACCCTCGGCTGGCGGGAGCGCTTGGCATTGCCGATGCTCGGCATTCCTCTGCTCAAGGCCAAACTTGATACCGGCGCGCGCAGCAGTTCGTTGCACGTGGACTCGCTGGAAAGCTTTGTGCGCGCCGGCGATACGTGGCTGCGTTTCTCCGTCACCGTGGGTGGACGCCATCGTGTTGCCGTGACCTGCGAAACCCTCGCGCTGGACCGGCGTGCCGTCACCGATACGGGTGGCCGGCGCACGCTGCGCTGGTTTATCCGCACCGACGTGGTGGTGGGCGGTGAGCGCTTTGCCGTCGACATCAATCTGACCGACAGGCGCCATATGCTGTTTCCCATGCTGCTCGGCCGTAGCGCCTTGCACGGGCGATTTGCGGTGGATCCTGCGCTTTCCTACACACAGCCTCGACCGATCCGGGCGGGCACGACGGGTGTTTCATGAAAATTGCCATACTTTCGCGCAACACTCGTCTGTACTCGACGCAGCGCCTGGTCGATGTCGCGCGCGAGCGGGGACACGTCGTGCGCGTGCTCGATCCGCTGCGCTGCTACGTGCGCATCGCGCCGGGCAATATGTCCATCCGCTACAAGGGCAAGGCGATCAAGGGCATTGACGCAGTCATCCCGCGCATCGGCGTCACCAGCACGTTCTATGGCACTGCCGTGCTGCGCCAGCTGGAAATGATGGGTGTGTACACGCCCAATACCTCCGACTCGGTCTTGAGCGCACGCGACAAGCTGCGCTCGCTGCAGATCCTGGCGGCCAAGGGCCTGGACATGCCGGCCACGGTGTTCGGCGACAACCCCGACGACACCGCCGACGTGCTGGCCATGCTGGGCGAGCCGCCGCACGTGATCAAGCTCAATGAAGGCAGCCAGGGCACCGGCGTGGTGCTGGCCGAAAAGCGCAGTGCATCGCAGAGCGTCATCGAAGCCTTCCGCGGCCTCTACGCCAACTTCCTCGTGCAGGAGTTCATCGCCGAGGCCAAGGGTACCGACTTGCGCTGCTTCGTGGTGGGCAAGAAGGTGGTCGCGGCCATGCAGCGGGAGGCCAGCCCGGGCGAATTCCGCGCCAATATCCATCGCGGGGCCACCGCCAAGGCCGCCACGCTGAGCGCCGAGGAGCGCCGGATTGCCGTTCGTGCCGCCGCGGCCCTGGGCCTGGGCGTGGCCGGCGTGGACATGCTGCGCTCCAAACGCGGCCCCTTGATCCTGGAAGTGAACGCCTCGCCTGGCCTGGAGGGCATCGAGGCCGCCACCGGCGTGAATGTGGCGGGCGCGATCATCCAGCTCCTGGAAAACGAGTCGGGCGCCGTTGCGGCCCCCATCAAACGGCGCTCGCAACGGGCCGGCTGAGTTCATTTGTGCAGGACTACCACTTTTGGCCTTTGACCCCACGCCGAAAGCCGGCCTAGCATGGGAGTTCCTGCAGGGCGCGTCCCGAGGGGGGATGCCGCAGGGTGGAGGAAATCAATGAAGCGGAAGTACTGGCTGCCGGTCACGGCGGCGATGATGCTCGTGTTGCAGGTGGCGACGGTTCAAGCAAAGGAAACCAAGCCTGACGTCAAGGCCACTACCAAGGACGAATTCGCTGCGGTAGCCGACCATGTTCGTCAGCAGATGGCTCCCGGCGGTCGGTTCGATTCCGTGAAGGCAGGCGACCAGGCGACGGTTGATCGCGACCTCAGCAGCATGGAATCGCTGTACGACAAGTTCGGCACGGTCGACGCCATGGATCAGTCGGCCAAGGTCGATCTGTACAACAAGCAGTCGGAAGTGAACGCGATCCTGACCCGCAACGACGGCAATCGCGAAGTGTGCGAGCAGGTCAAGCCGATGGGCTCGAACATTCCCAAGACGGTGTGCAAGACCCAGCGTCAGATCAACGAAGAGAATGATCAGTCGCAGCGCATGAAGCAGGACATGATGAAGGTCCAGAATCCGCGGGGCGGCAATTAAGCCCATTAACGGCGTTGTGAGTAGCGGTTAACCGCCGTGTAACTGCACGACACCTATAAAGTCCCCACTGCAATTTGTTGGCACTTCCGTAAGGGCTGGTGACAGCAGATTTCGGTATCGGGGCAGTAGCTTGAGCCCAGGCGAGCGACCACGAGTCGAGCGGCCTGGGCTTTTTTCTTGCCCGATGCCCGGCCTCGTTCAGCTTTCTTCCCCGCGAGGCCCCTTTCCCCACCACAAGCTTGTTAAGCTTGTTGCCTCGGCCGGCCTCATGCCGGCTGCGTATGGAGGACGCATGCGCGTACTGGTGATCGAAGACAACAGCGATATCGCCACCAACATCGGCGATTATCTGGAAGACCGCGGCCATGTGGTCGATTTCGCCGGCGATGGCGTCACGGGGCTGCATCTGGCCGTCGTGCACGACTTTGACGTGATCGTGCTCGACCTGACCCTGCCGGGCATGGACGGCCTGGACGTGGCCCGCAAGCTGCGCCACGAGGCCCACAAGCAAACGCCGATCCTCATGCTGACCGCGCGTGATGCGCTGGAGCAGAAGCTCACCGGCTTTGAGTCTGGCGCCGACGACTACATGAYCAAGCCGTTCGCCCTGCAGGAACTGGCAGCGCGCCTGGAAGTGCTGGCCCGTCGCGGCAAGGGTCCGCAGAGCCGCGTCCTCAAGGTGGGTGATCTCACCTACAACCTCGACACGCTCACGGTCACCCGTGAAGGCAAGTCGATCCAGCTCAACCCGATCGGGCTGAAGCTGCTGCAGGCCCTGATGGAAGCGAGCCCCTCGGTGGTGACCCGCCAGGACCTGGAACAGCGCGTGTGGGGCGAAGAACTGCCCGACAGCGATTCGTTGCGCGTGCACATCCATGGTCTGCGTGCAGCCATCGACAAGCCGTTCGACAAGCCGCTGATCCACACGCGTCACGGTATCGGTTATCGAATGGTCGAACCGGATGCAGTCCAGGCGTAAGCTCAGGTTTCGCCTGGTCGTCTCCTTCGCGCTGTTCGGTTTCGGCCTCAGCGCGTTGTTTGCGTTTGCGGCGTTGAATATTCGCAGCAGGGTGGAGGACCAGTTGGTCAACTCCAGCCTGATTGACGATGCGAAATACGCCAACCAGTTTGCCCAGGCGCACCCCGATGCGCCCGGGCCCGGGTCGCGCCTGATCACCGGCATGACCAAGAGCGAGCGCACCCTCTACAAGGCGCCGTTGACGTGGCAGAACCTGGACACGGGTGTGCACGACATCAACGAAGTAGCGGATGACGGCACGCAACACCACTACAAGCTGGCCGTGTATCGCGAGAACGGCATCATCAGCTTTGTCCGCTACGACGTATCGCGTGAAGAGCTGGGCAAGCGCCAGCTGGTCATCAGCGTGATCGCCGCAGTGTTCCTGTTTGGTCTGTTGTCCTTGGTGCTTGGTTTTTGGCTGTCGCGCAAGGTACTCAAGCCGGTCAGCGAACTGGCGCGTCGTTTGCGCGACTTCCGTAAGAACGGTAAAGCCGAACCGTTGGCGCCGCATTTTGCCGATGACGAAGTGGGCGAGCTCGCGTTCGCACTCGACGAATACTCGCAACGACTCACCGCGATGGTGGAGCGCGACCGCGAATTCAACTCCGACGTGAGCCACGAGCTGCGCACGCCGCTGGCGGTCATTTCCAGCACCACCGAACTGCTGCAGGGCTCGCCTGATCTCACCGACAAGTTGCGCGAGCGCCTCAAGCGCATCGAGCGCTCGTCGCGTCAGGCGACCGAACTGATCGAGGCCTTGCTGCTGCTGTCGCGCGCGGAACGTCGCGGCCCCACGCGTGGCGAAACCACCGACGTGTGCAAGGTGGCCTCGGACGTGATCGAAAGCCAGCGTCCGCAAATGCGCGACAAGCCGCTGGAAGTGGAACTGCGAGTCAAGCATTCGGCAAGCATCAATGCGCCGGCATCGGTGCTCGCCGTGGCGCTCACCAACCTGATCGGCAACGCCATCAAGTACACGCTCGAAGGGCGTGTCACGGTGGAGGTGAGCGCCGATCGCATCGAAGTGATCGACACCGGCCCGGGCATCAAGCCTGAAGATGCCGAGCGTCTTTTCCAGCGTGGCGTGCGCGGCGAAGGTGCCGGTGGCAGCGGCGCGGGGCTGGGCCTGGCGATCGTGCGCCGCTTGTGTGATCTCTACGGTTGGGATGTGTCGATGCGTCCGCGTACCGATACCAATGGGGCCGTCGCGAGCATCGTGTTCGGTTGATCACATTGCGCGAGGTGCGCCTCGTTGTTTGCTCGTCATTCCGGCGCAGGCCGGAATCCAGTGGCGATCCAGCTAAGTTTTCGCAAGAGCCTTCACAGCAGGGTGTCATGACGCGACAGCCGGGCACAGACGCTACTGGATTCCGGCCTGCGCCGGAATGACGAGTAGGAAGGCAGCCTGCACCTGAGAGCGCCGCGATTTAGAGCCCATCAAAACAAAAGCGGCGCCATCACGGCGCCGCCTTCATGACCGCCGCTTTCCTTCAAAAACTCAAAGCGGCTCCAGCCAACCCCACTGGTCGTTGGTCTTGCCATTGAACAGGCCAAAGAACAGCTCCTGCAGGCGACGCGTCACGCGGCCGGCCTTGCCGCTGCCGATCTGCTTGCCGTCCACCGCGCGGATCGGCGTGATCTCCGCGGCCGTGCCGCACATCAGCAGTTCGTCGCACAAATAGAGGTATTCACGCGGGATATCGCGCTCGACCACTTCGATGCCGTCCTCGCGGGCCAGCGTCTTGATCGAGTCGCGCGTGATGCCGGCAAGGATGGATGCGCTGGCCGGAGTGGTGTGCAGCACGCCGTCGAACACCAGGAAAAGGTTCTCGCCCGCGCCTTCGCTGAGCAGGCCGGTGGAGGCCATGGCGATGCCTTCGCCGAAGCCCAGGCGGCGCGCTTCACGCGCGATCAGCTGGCCGGAAAGGTAATTGCCGCCGGCCTTGGCGCCGGCCGGAATGGTATTGGGCGCAAAGCGCTGCCAGCTCGACACGCAGGCATCGATGCCGCTTTCCAACGCCTCCGGACCGAGATACGGGCCCATCGGCCAGGCGGCGACGGCCACATCGATGGGCGTTTCCGCCGACAGGCCGAAACCACCCAGGCCGCGGTAAGCCACCGGGCGCAGGTAGGCGGCCGAGAGGCCGTTCTTGCGCACCACGTCGCGGCAGGCTGCAGCGAGCTCGTCCTGCGAGTAGGGCACGACCATGTCGTAGATCTTGGCCGACTGGTAGAGGCGCTTGAGGTGGTCGGTCAGGCGAAAAATCGCCGCGCCGTCCGGCGTGGCATAACTGCGGATGCCTTCGAACACCGACGAGCCGTAGTGCAGCGCATGCGCCATCACGTGCGTGGTGGCGTCCTGCCAGGGCTTGATGGCACCGTTCTGCCAGATCCAATCGGGGTACTGCTGCGCCATGGGGGATCTCCGGGGAAAAATCGCGCCATGATACCGCGGCGGCGGCATGGGCGATTTTGCGCAGCACCAATGCGGGTCAGCCCGAAGCGCGCAACCACAGGCAGCCGGAGCGCTTGACCACCGTGAAGCGGGTCTCGCGTGCCACGCCGCTGGCGTCCCCCGATGCCGTGCGTACGACCAGTTGCTGGTCGCCGCTCGATGAGGAAGGGGGCCGCGTCGCCTCGGCGGCGGGCGAGCTCAACAGTGGATCGTCGCTGGGGGGCGGCGGTGAGTCGTCGATTTCCGACGCCGTGCCGATATCGAGCAAGGGACGCTGCATCAGCGAACCGAGCGAGCGGATGTCTGCAACCACGGCATCACGGCCGTAGCCGTTCCAGATCATCAGCCCGGCCAGTCGATTGGGATCGCGCGCAGCGAACGCGTCGATCATGCCCTGGCGCAGCGCGCCTACCGACGTGGCGCAGCTCACCGGCGGCGGCGTGCTGGCGCCGAGGGTCGAGACGTCCTGCGTCACCGGTGCTTTCGTGGCCGCAGGTGGCGTATTCACCGGCGTCGCCTGCAGGGCGGCACACGGCTGATCGGTGAACAGGGGATTGCCGTCCGCGCCGATGCAGCGATGAATGCCGTCCTGCGCCATCGCGCAGAGCGGCAACAGGAACAGCAGTAGCGCGCAGCCGATTCGCTTCATCCATCGAGCTTACGCCCGATGTCGTTGCCTATCCGTGCAGCCGGTCGAGGATCGCAAGCGTGGGACGTGCGCGGTTCAAGGTATAGAAATGCAACGACGGCGCGCCGCCTTCCAGCAACCGGCGACACATTTGCGCCACCACGTCGGCGCCCAGCTCGCGGATCGAAGCGGCATCGTCACCGTGGGCCAGCATGCGCTTGGCGATCCAGCGCGGGATCTCGGCACCGCAGCCATCGGAGAAACGCTTGAGCTGCGAATAATTGGAGATGGGCATGATGCCGGGCACGATCGGCACCTTCACGCCAAGACGCCGCACGTCGTCGACGAAGCGGAAATAGGCATCGGCGTTGAAGAAGTACTGCGTGATCGCGCCATCGGCGCCGGCGTCCACCTTGGCCTTGAAATGGCGAAGGTCCGCCAGTGCATCGTCGGCCTGCGGATGCATTTCCGGGTACGCGGCCACTTCGATATGAAAGTGATCGCCCGAATGCTCGCGGATGAAACGCACCAGTTCGGATGCGTAACGGAAGTCGCCGGGCGTGGCCATGCCCGAGGGCAGGTCGCCGCGCAGTGCGACGATGCGTCGATAACCGGCCGCGCGATAGTCGTCGAGCAGGGCGCCCAGCTCCGCGCGCGTGCCGCCCACGCAGGAAAGGTGCGGCGCCACGCTAAGCCCGTGGGTCGTGTGCAGCCGGTGCACGGTTTCACCGGTGTAGCTCAGCGTTGACCCGCCTGCACCAAACGTCACCGAGACGTACTCGGGCGCACGGGACTTCAGCAGCGCCGCGGACTGGTCGAGCTGCGTGCGCTGTTCGTCGGTCTTGGGCGGGAAGAACTCAAAGCTGATGCTCGACATCGGGATGGTCCCTGCGGTGGCGTTGGGCGAGAGTATATATCTCTTTCTCGCGATATAGAGATGTCTAGACCAGGGTGGGCGTTCAGCCTCGCTGCCGCGCCCGCCTGCGACAAACCGCGGCAGGCGATGACGGCGTCGCCATTGATCCAGATCAATTGGCCACTTCCGCCCGGCCCCCAGACTCCCTTCCGTTCAGTTATGCCTAGGAGTGGGCTTCATGGTGGGCGTCGAGGGGAGTTACAACGACAAGGTCATACGGCAGTTTTCCGTGATGACCGTGGTCTGGGGCGTGGTCGGCATGCTGGTGGGCGTCTTCATCGCTGCCCAGCTGTATTGGCCCGCCCTCAATTTCGATATCCCGTGGCTCAGCTACGGCCGACTGCGCCCACTGCATACCAATGCGGTGATTTTTGCGTTCGGCGGTTGCGCGCTGTTCGCCACGAGCCTGTACACCGTGCAGCGCACCTGCCATGTGCGCCTGATCTCCGACAAGCTCGCCGCCTTCGTGTTCTGGGGCTGGCAACTGGTGATCGTGGCCGCCGCCATTTCGTTGCCACTGGGCTATACCCAGGGCAAGGAGTACGCCGAACTCGAGTGGCCGATCGCCATCCTGATCACCATCGTGTGGGTGGCGTATGCGGTGTTGTTCTTCGGCACCATCGTCAAGCGCAAGGTGAAGCACATCTACGTCGCCAACTGGTTCTACGGCGCGTACATCATCACCATTGCGTTGTTGCATGTGGTCAACCATCTGGCCATTCCGGCCGGCCCGATGAAGTCGTACTCGGTGTATTCGGGTGCGGTGGATGCGATGGTGCAGTGGTGGTACGGCCATAACGCGGTGGGTTTCTTCCTGACCACCGCCTTCCTCGGCATGATGTATTACTTCGTGCCCAAGCAGGCCGATCGCCCGATCTATTCGTATCGACTGTCGATCGTGCACTTCTGGGCGCTGATCGCCATCTACATGTGGGCCGGTCCGCATCACCTGCAGTAC
>NZ_JBFTRY010000112.1:0-11804 GCF_056399745.1 Dyella sp. 01N36 | reverse complement strand
GCCTATTCCGTCGGGGCTGTGCGGCGTAATTGATTGCGTCCGCCCTGCTGCTTAGGGCGTATTCACACAAAAACGCCTGCGACGGAGACTAGCCCTGTTCCGATGTATCAGCGCGGTTGCATGACAAGGCAACGGAACAAGGCTCCGGGGGATTGCCATCACGACGTGAACGGATCGGCTTTCGATCCTCGCTGCATAAAGCGACCGTCGACCACCGGATGGGTTGAGACCTCGCAGTCACGCGAACCACGCTTGTTCAGGGGGAAACAACATGAGCGCCGATGCCGACCGGCTGATTGAGGTGGACTGGGATGGTTTTGATCCGTGGCGTATCCAGCCGATACGCCATCGCCTGATGGACCACCCGCTGCTGCAGTTGCCTTCGCTGGTGGAGCTGAGCAAGCGCCTCGAATCGCGCGGCCGCGTACGTACGCATAGCAGCGACGCCACCCCTGGCACGCCGTTCAATACGGCGCCCAAGCTCCATCCCAACCGCATGACGGCCGCCAGCACGCTGCAACAGATCGAGCAGGCCAAGGCCTGGATGTCGCTGCTCAATGTGCAGACGGACGATACCTATCGCTCGCTGGTGGACGAAGTACTCGACGACGTGAAGCCCGGCGTGGATCGTCTCGATCCTGGCATGTGCTATCGCGGCGGCTGGATCTTCATCACCTCGCCGAACACGGTGACGCCGTTCCATTTCGACAAGGAACACAATTTCATCCTGCAGGTGAGCGGACGCAAGACGCTCTACGTGTGGGATCACCGCGACACGGTCGCCGCCAGTGAGGAAGCCCGGGATCGCTTCCACGCCTGCCACGAGCGCGACCGCCTGCACTGGGACGACAGCCTGCGCGAGCGCGCCACGGTCTTTCATCTAGAGCCTGGCCAGGGCGCGTACATGCCCTCGACCAGCCCGCATATGGTGGAGAACGGCGACAACGCCTCGGTCACCATCAGCTTCACCTACTACACCCACGCCACCCGCCGCGACAGCCTGCTGCATGCGGCGCACGAACGCCTGCGCGGCTGGGGCATCGCTCCGCCGGCCGTGGGGCAGAACGCAGCGCTCGACTTCCTGTTGCACGCGGGTTTCCGCTCGGCCATCGATACACGCGAATGGCTGCGGCGCTCGCTCGGCAAGCAGCCTTATACGGACGGCGCGGACTACGCCATCGCCGGTTGATCGATCGCGCCACAAGCGCGCGCAGGTGAACGCCCATGAATCAGCACCACATCGCAGCAACCTCGTCGGCCAGCAGCGAACTGTCGCTGCTCGACGTACTGGTGCGCCAGACGCCGGTCCCGGTCACGGGTTCGGTGCAGCGGCTGAGCATGGCGATCGACGCCGATGTACTGCACAGCCTCGATGCACGGGCAGCGCGCCTGGGCGCCGCACCCGCGCTGCTGCGGCGCGCTGCACTGGCCTTGCTGGAGTCGCGCTTCACGGGACAGGCGGAAATCGTGCTGGGCACGGCGCAAGGCAATATCTTCCACAAGGTGCCCAGTGAGGGCACGGTGGATGCGTGGCTGCTCACGCATGCCACGCCCGCAGCGGCTGAGGACGCCGCGGCCAGCGCCATTGGCGCATGGAGCGACGACGCTCCCGCACACACGTCGTTGCCGCTGCGCTGGAGTCTGTCGCCCGGCGGCGACCATATCGAACTGGACTACGACACAGCCGTATTCGACGAGTCGATGCTGCKCACGCTTGCTCACGCGCTGTCGCAACTGCTGCATGCGCTGGCCCACGAGGATGCGCTCCAATCCATTCACGCGCTCGACCAGGAAACCTTCGAGCGCGTGATTGCCGGCTGGAACGACACGGCCATGCCGCGCCGGATGCAAGACACCGTGCACGGGCTGTTTGCCGATGTCGCCCTTGCCCATCCGAACTCGATCGCACTGGATGGTCCGCCAGGCGCGCTGAGCTATGCGCAATTGCACGCGTCCAGCCATCGCGTTGCGGCCGGCCTCATCCATGCGGGTGTCACACCGGGAGCCGCGGTCGGCCTGCTGCTGGACCGTTCACCGGCCGCGATCGTGGCGATCCTCGGCATCCTCAAGGCTGGCGCCGCCTATCTGCCGCTCGACCGCACCTATCCTGCGGAGCGCCTGACGTTTGTGTTGCAGGACGCGCAAGCCGCGGCCGTCATCGTCGCCGATGGCATCGACGTGCCCGACGGCATGGCCGCGACCGTGCTGGATATCGCGGCCCTGATGCAATCCGGCGACGATGTGGCCTTGCCCGCCATCGACGGCAATGCGCTCGCCTATGTGATGTACACCTCCGGCTCGACCGGCACGCCCAAGGGTGTGGAGATCCGTCATCGCTCGATCATCCGCCTGGTGCGCGACGTACGCTATGTGGACTTCGGTGAAAGTCCCCGCGTGCTGCATGCGGCGCCGTTGGGCTTCGATGCCGCCACGTTCGAGATCTGGGGTGCGCTGCTCCATGCCGGCACGTGCATCGTGCATGGCGAACGCGTGCCCAGCGGTGCGGGTCTGGCCGCCACCATCCGCCATCACGAGGCGCGCATCGCCTGGCTCACTGCCGCACTGTTCAACGCCATCATCGATGAGGATGGCAGCCACCTGCACGGCCTGGAACAGTTGCTCACCGGTGGCGAAGCACTCTCCGTCGCCCATATGCGCAAGGCGCAGTCGCTGTTGCCGGGCACCACGCTGATCAACGGCTACGGCCCCACCGAATGCACTACGTTTGCCACCACGTTCCGGCTTCCCAATCCGCTGGATGCCTCGCTGCGCGCCATTCCCATCGGCCGCCCCATCGCCGACACCACCTTGTACGTGGTCAATGCACGTGGCGAGCCGGTACCGCCGGGCGTGATCGGCGAGCTCTACATCGGTGGCGAAGGAGTTGCACGCGGCTATATGGCGCGCGAGGAACTGACCGCGGCGCGCTTTGTTGCCGATCCGTTCGCGGGTGGCGACCACCGCCTGTATCGCACGGGCGATCTGGTGCGCTGGCTGCCCGAAGGCGTCATCGATTTCATCGGGCGCATCGACGGCCAAGTGAAGATCCGCGGCTACCGCATCGAGATCGGCGAGATCGAAGCCGCGCTGCAGAACCTGCCCGGCGTGCGCGCCAGCGCCGTGCTCGCGCGCGAGGACCAGCCGGGCCAGAAGCGGCTCGTCGCGTATTTCGTGGCCGAGGATGCCGCCGTGACCGCGCGTGCGCTGCGGGCGCAGCTTGCGCAAACGCTGCCCGACTACATGGTGCCCGTGGCCTATGTGCGCATGGACAGCCTGCCGGTCACTACCAATGGCAAGCTCGATCGCCGCGCCTTGCCCGCGCCCGGACGTGGCCGTCCTGAGCTCGCCGACCGTTACACGCCGCCGCTGGGTGAGCGGGAGCAGCAGCTTTGCGCGCTGTTTTCCGAGGTGCTGGAGATCGACCAGGTCGGCCGGCTGGACCATTTCTTCGACCTCGGCGGCAATTCGTTGCTGGCCGTTCGCCTGATGGAACGCGTGCACGCCACTGTTTCCAAGGCGCCGACCATCCCTGCCTTCTTCGCCGATCCCACGCCCGTCGCATTGGCATCGCTGATCGATGGGCGCGCGAACAAGTCGGCGCTCGCTTCGCGCCTGTCACGCGGCCGCCAGGGCGATGCCGGTGAACCGGTGGCCATCATCGCGGCAGCGGGTCGGTTTCCCGGTGCAGCCGATGTGGAAGCGTTCTGGGCCAATCTTTGTGCGGGGCGCGAATCGATCACGCACTTCAGCCGCGAGGAACTGGACGCATCCATTCCTGCCGAGATGCGCAACGACCCGGCCTACGTCGCGGCGCGCGGCATCATCGATGGCGTCGAGGACTTTGACGCCGCCTTCTTCGGCATCTCCCCGCGCGAAGCCGAATTGATGGACCCGCAGCAGCGCATCTTCCTGGAGCTGTGCTGGGAGTGCCTGGAGCGCGGCGGCTACACGCCCGATCGCCACGACGCGCCGGTGGGCGTGTTTGGCGGCATGTATCACGCCACATACTTCCAGCATCACCTGACGCATCGCCCGGACCTGATCGAGAAGCTGGGCGCATTCCTGGTATCGCTGGCCAACGAGAAGGATTTCTTCGCCACCCGCGTGGCGCACAAGCTCAACCTCACTGGTCCGGCGGTCAATGTAAGCACCGCTTGCTCGACCTCGCTGGTCGCGATCTGCCAGGCGGTAGCGGCCCTGCGCGCCGGACAGTGCGAGATGGCGATTGCCGGCGGCGTGTCGGTCACCTGCCCGCCTCGCAGCGGCTATGTCGCCCAGGAAGGCTCGATGCTGTCGCCGGATGGGCACACGCGCACCTTCGACGCCGACGCGCAGGGTACGGTGTTCAGCGATGGCGCCGCCGTGGTGTTGCTCAAGCGCTGGTCGGACGCACAGCGCGATGGCGACCAGGTACTCGCGCTGATCCGCGGCATGGGCATCAATAACGATGGCGGCGGCAAGGCGAGCTTTACCGCGCCCAGCAGCGAAGGTCAGGCAGCCGTGATCGCCATGGCGCTGGCCGATGCCGACGTCGATGCGCGCAGCATTTCCTATGTCGAGGCCCACGGTACCGCGACGCCGCTCGGCGATCCGATCGAGATCGAAGGCCTTACCACGGCGTATCGCCAGCACACCGACGACTGCGGCTACTGCGCCATTGGTTCGGTCAAGAGCAATATCGGCCACACCGTGATTGCCGCCGGCGCCACCGGCGTGATCAAGACCGCGCTATCGCTGCGCGACCGMGTGCTGCCTCCGTCGCTGCATGTGCAGGCGACCAATCCGAAGATCGACTTTGCCAACTCGCCCTTTGTCGTCAACGATGCGCTGCGCGCGTGGCCGACCGGCGAGCAGCCCCTGCGCGCCGGCGTCAGTTCGTTTGGCGTGGGCGGCACCAATGCCCATGTGATCCTGGAGCAGGCGCCGGCGATGACGCCATCGGATGCGGCCGAGGGTCCGCAGCTGTTGTTCCTTTCCGGTCGCACGCAAGCTGCCGTCACTGCCGCTTCCGCCAAGTTGGCCGGACATCTGGCCGCGAACCCGGATATCAACCTCGGCGACGTCAGCAGCACCTTGCTGCACGGTCGCAAGGCATTTGCCCACCGCGCTTGTGTGGTTGCCAGCAACGCCGAAGAGGCTGCCGCACGTCTGCGCGAGCTGTCCGCATCCAACGTACGTGAATCAGCCAAGCCCGCGCCGGAAGTCGTGTTCCTGTTTCCGGGCCAGGGCTCGCAGTACGCCGGCATGGGCAAAGCGCTGTACGAGAGCGAACCCACTTTCCGTGCCGCCATCGATGATTGTGCGGAAGCGCTGCGCGGCGAACTCGGCTTTGATCTGCGTGAGCGGATGTTCGATAGCGATGCGGCCGCCCTGCGTGAAACCTCGCTGACGCAACCGGCTACCTTCGCGATCGAATACGCGCTGGCCAAGCTTTGGCTGTCGATGGATATCGTGCCGGCGGCGATGATCGGCCATAGCGTAGGCGAGTTTGTCGCCGCCGTGATCGCCGGCGTGATGAGCCTGGCCGATGGCGCACGCCTGATCGCTCGCCGCGGCCGCCTGATGCAGGCCATGCCGTCGGGCGCGATGCTGTCGGTGCGCCTCGGTGCCGATGCGCTGCGCACCCGTCTGCCTGATGCACTGCAACTGGCGGCAGAAAACAGTCCCAACGCCAGCGTCGTCAGCGGCGATGCCGCGCAAGTCGACGCGTTCCGCCTGCAGCTGGAAGCCGACGGCGTGGCCTGCCGCGTGCTGCAAACCTCGCATGCCTTCCACTCCGCCATGATGGATCCGGTGCTCGAACCATTCCGCACTGAAGTGGAGCGCATCGCCTTAGCCGCACCTTCGATCACCATCATTTCGACCTTGACTGGCGAGCCGCTCAGCGCCGCCGAGGCCATGTCGCCGGATTATTGGACCAGCCATCTGCGCGGCACCGTGCGCTTCTCGCCTGCACTGCTGAGTCAGCTGGGCGACCAGCCGCGTGTCTTCATCGAAGCGGGCCCGCGCAACGCATTGAGCACGCTCGCACGCCAGCACGCACCGAGCCGCAAGCATCAGATCGTATCCAGCCTCGCCGACAGCGAATCGGTGGAGCGCGCGGCCTGGGTGGCCGCCATGGGCGAGCTGTGGTGCGCCGGCCTGCCTGTGGCGGTGTGCTCCCTGGATCGCCGCGCGAATCGTCGCCGCGTGCTGCTGCCGACCTATCCRTTCGAACGCAAACGCTACTGGGTCGAGGCCGCAGCTGCGGCTGCCGTCGCCCCGCCCGCTATCCCCGACAACGTCGTTTCGTTGTTTGCCCCTACGCCTGCACCCGTTGTGGAGCTCACCATGGATGTCAACGTTTCCGGCGCCAACGCCGGCTCGGCCCGTCACACCCGCCTGCTCGGACAGCTCACCGAGCTGTTCGAGGATGTCTCCGGCAGCGAGCTGGAAGGCGTCGATCCCAGTGCGGGTTTCGTGGAACTGGGCCTGGACTCGCTCTCGCTGACCCAGGTCGCGCTGCAACTGCAGAAGACCTTCGCGTTGAAGATCACCTTCCGCGAATTGATGGAGTCGTTTTCCTCCTTCGAGCGCCTCGCCATGCATATCGACCAGATGCTGCCGCCGGATGCCTCCGCTCCGGCCACACCCGCCCTTCCCGCTGCAGCCGGCGCGACCGTGGCTCCCGCCGCCATCGTCGCGCCGGTCATGCAGGTTGCCGCCACCGGCAATATCGTGCAGGACCTGATCCAGCAACAGATGCAGATCATGCAGCAGCAACTGGCGCTGCTCGCCGGTGCAAGCATCGCAGCTGTGCCGGCGGCTGCCGCACCCGTGCACGCCGTTGCTGCGGCGCCCGTGCAGAGCGCTCCCGTGGCAGCCACGGCGCAGGCCGCGCAGGCCCAGGCGCCGGCGCAGGACGAGGAGGCCGCGCTCGCCCACACCACCTACGATGTGAAGAAGGCCTTCGGCGCGATTGCGCGCATCCACTCCAATCAAACGGATTTGAGCGACCGCCAGCGCGCCCGCCTCGAAGCCTTCATGCGCCGCTATATCGATCGTACGCGCGCCTCGAAGGAATACACCCAGCGTCACCGCGATCACCTGGCCGATCCGCGCGTGGTGAACGGCTTCCGTCCGCTGCTCAAGGAAATGATCTACCAGATCGTGGTGAACCGCTCGAAGGGTTCCAAGGTGTGGGACCTGGACGGCAACGAATACATCGATGCACTCAACGGCTTCGGCATGAACCTGTTCGGCTGGCAGCCGGATTTCGTGCTCGATGCCGTGCGTCGCCAGCTCGATGCTGGCTACGAGATCGGCCCGCAGCATCCACTGGCCGGCGAAGTGGCCGAGCAGGTATGCGAGCTGACCGGATTCGATCGCGCCGCGCTGTGCAATACCGGCTCGGAAGCCGTGATGGGCACGATCCGCATCGCCCGCACCGTGACCGGTCGCGACACGCTGGTGATCTTCACCGGCTCGTACCACGGCATCTTCGATGAAGTGATCGTGCGCGGCAGCAAGAAGCTGCGCTCCGTGCCGGCCGCGCCGGGCATCCTGCGCAATACCTCCGAAAACGTGCTGGTGCTGGAATACGGCACGCCGGAAACCTTGCAGATCATCCGCGAGCGCGCGTCGAGCATCGCCGCCGTACTGGTGGAGCCGGTGCAGAGCCGTCGTCCTGATTTCCAGCCGCGCGACTTCCTCAAGGAGCTGCGTGCGATCACTGCCGATGCCGGCGCCTTGCTGATCTTCGACGAAGTGGTCACCGGCTTCCGCTCGCATCCGCGCGGCGCGCAGCACGTGCTGGGCATCGATGCGGACCTGGCCTCTTACGGCAAGGTGGTYGGCGGCGGCTTCCCGATCGGCGTGATCGCCGGCAAGCGTCGCTACATGGATGCGCTGGACGGCGGCGGCTGGCAGTACGGCGATGCCTCCATTCCCACCGTGGGCGTCACCTATTTCGCCGGCACCTTCGTGCGCCATCCGTTGGCGCTGGCGGCCGCGCATGCCGTGCTCAACCATCTCAAGCAGAACGGCGCCGCCCTGCAGGAGCGCCTCAACGCGCGCACCAGCCTGCTGATGGACGAGCTCAATGCGTTCTGCGCCAGCGTCGGTGCGCCGCTGCAACTGGTGCACTTCGCCTCGGTGTGGAAGACCAACTTCACCGAAGACCATCCGCTGCAGGACCTGCTGTTCGCCATGATCCGCAGTCGCGGCATCCACATGCTGGACAACTTCCCCTGCTTCTTTACCACCGCTCACACCGAACACGATTTCCAGGCCATCGCCAAGGCGTACAAGGAATCGGTGCTGGAAATGCAGGAAGCGGAATTCCTGCCGCGCAACAAGCGCGTGGAAGCGCTGGCCATCGACGCCAACCGCCCACCGGTGGTCGGCGCGCGGCTGGGCAAGGATCAGGACGGCAACCCCGCGTGGTTCGTGCCCAATCCCGACGTGCCGGGCAAGTTCATGAGGGTCAATGCATGAACCCGAACGAGCCTGCCCAACTGCCCGATGCCGACGCGATCGCGGTTGACTACGATCCGTTTGCGGGTGCCACGCTGGCGCGAGTTGCGCCGGCTACCGCGCCGCAGCGCGAGGTGTGGCTTGCTTCCACGCTGGAGCCGGAAGCTTCGCTGGCCTATAACGAGTCGGTGTCCTTGCGGTTGCACGGCGATCTCAACGTCGAGGCGTTGCAGACTGCCTTGCAGCAATTGGTGGAACGCCATGAGGCACTGCGCGCCGCCTTTGCCAATGACGGCAGCGAACTATGCATCGCCACGCAACAGGATCTACCCTGCCCGCTGCGCGAACTGTCGTGGCTGGGGCCGGACGAACAGCAGGCCGAGATCGATGCCACACTGATCCGCGTGGTCAGCGAACCGTTCGACCTGGACAACGGCCCGCTGGTACGCGCCGAGCTGCTGGAACTCTCCTCGCAGGAACACCTGCTGGTGTTCACTGCGCACCACATCGTCTGCGATGGCTGGTCGTTCGGCGTGATCGTGCGCGATCTTGCCGCGCTGTATGCGCAGCAAGTGGGCATGGGACAGGAGCTGGGGCCAGCTGATCCGTTTACCGACTATGCGTTGGCCGAAGCCGAACACACGCAGAGCGCGGAAGGCAAAGCTGCCGAGGCGTACTGGATCTCCCGCTTCGCCAACGCAACGCCCTCACTGGACTTGCCGACCGATCATCCGCGTCCGCGCCAGCGCAGTTTCCATTCGCTGCGCGAAGACCTGCTGTTGGACGCCTCGCTGGTGGCCGACGTCAAGCGCATGGGTGCACAACGTGGCGCCAGTCTGTACGCCACATTGCTCGCGGCGTTCGGTCTGTTGCTGCAGCGCCTCAGTGGGCAGGACGACGTAGTCATCGGCATTCCTTCCGCCGGCCAGGCGGCCGGTGGTCAGCATCAGCTGGTGGGCCACTGCGTGAACGTGCTGCCGTTGCGCGTGATGATGGATACCTCCGCACCGTTCGCCGATAGCCTCAAGCAGGTGCGCGGCGATCTGCTCGACGCGTTTGACCATCAGCAATACACGCTAGGCAGCCTGCTCGCACGACTGGCTCTGCCGCGCGATCCGGGCCGGCTGCCGCTGGCCAGCGTGTTGTTCAATCTGGATCAGGCGCTCGACGAGCGCACCGTGAGCTTCCCGGGGCTGTCGTTCGAATTTGCGGGCAATCCGCGCGTCTTCGAGAACTTCGAGCTCTTCGTCAATGCCGTGCAGCTGCCCGCCGGCATACGCCTGGAATGCCAGTACAACCGGGATCTTTTCGAACCGGCCACGATCCAGTCGTGGCTGGATGCCTATGCCACGCTGCTGCGCCAGGCCATCGGCACACCCGACGCCGCCGGCAATGCATTGGGCCTGGTGTCGCCGTCGGCTCAAGCCGCGCTGATGGCGTTGCAACCGATGCGCTCGGCCTATCCCGCCGAGCAGCTCGCGCACGAATACTTCGAGAAGCAGGTGGATCGTGCCCCGGCACGCGTTGCCATCCCCGGCGACACCTCACTGAGCTATGCGCAGCTGGACGCTCGAGCCAACCGCATTGCGCGCGTCCTGCGCGAGCGCGGCGTGGGCCAGGGCCAGCTGGTCGGCCTGTCGGTGGCGCGCAGCAGCGACATGATCGCTGCACTGCTGGGCGTGCTGAAATCGGGCGCGGGTTATGTACCGCTGGACCCGGGCTTCCCTGCCGAACGCCTCGCCTTCATGGCTCAGGACGCCGCGTTGGCTGCCCTGGTCGTCGACGACGAAGCTTCCGCCATCTTCGACTTCCCAGCGGCCAACGTGCTGTCGCTGCAACGCGACGCCGCGCTTATCGATGCCATGAGCGCCGAGCGCCTGGTGCGCGACGAGCGCTCGGCCACGAGCGAATCCGTCGCCTATGTGATCTACACCTCCGGTTCCACCGGCAAGCCCAAGGGCGTGCGCGTACCTCATCGCGCCACCGCCAATTTCATCAGCAGCATGCAGCGCGAGCCGGGCATCCATGAGAACGACCGGCTGGTTGCGGTCACCACGCTGTCCTTCGATATCGCCTTCCTCGAACTGATGCTCCCGCTCAGCGTGGGCGCAGCGGTGGTTCTGGCTGGACACGACGATGTGCGCGACGGCTCCGCGTTGCGCCAGCTGGTGGAACGCAGCGGCGCCACCATGATGCAGGCCACGCCCGCGGGCTGGCGCGTGCTGCTGGAATCGGGCTGGGAAGGCCACGCCGGCTTCAAGGCGATCGCAGGCGGCGAACCGCTGCCGCTGGATCTGGCCGAAGCCCTGCTGGCCCGTTGCGGCGAGCTGTGGAACGCCTATGGCCCCACCGAAACGACGGTGTGGTCCACGTTGTGGCGCGCGCAACATCCGCGTTCGGGCATCACCATCGGCCGTCCGATCGCCAACACCACGGTGCACGTGCTCGACGAAACGGGCGCGCCCTGCCCGCTGGGCATGCCCGGTGAAATCTATATCGGCGGCGACGGCGTCACTTTGGGCTATCTCAACCGTCCCGAGCTCAACAGCGAACGCTTCATCCCCGATCCCTTCACCGGCGACGCACAGGCGAACATGTATCGCACCGGCGACCGTGGCCGCTGGCTGGCCAAGGGCGAGCTGGAACACTTGGGACGCCTCGACTTCCAGGTGAAAATCCGCGGCTACCGCATCGAACTGGGCGAAATCGAAACCGCACTCACTGATTTGCCTGAAGTCGCACGCGCGGTGGTGATGGCGCGCGAGGATCGCCCCGGCGATGTGCGCCTGGTGGCCTATGTGGTGCCTGCAGAAGGCGTGGATCTTGAGACGGTGGATCTATGCCCTCCCCTGCGCCAGCGCCTGCCCGACTACATGATCCCGCAGCACTTCGTGGCGATGAGCGCGATACCGCTGCTGCCCAATGGCAAGATCGATCGCAAATCATTGCCCGCGCCCACGCAACCCGTCGCCGAAGCGCGCCGGGACCGTCGTGCGCCACAAACCGAAACTGAGCGTCGCGTCGCCTGCGCCATGGAAGCGGTGCTTGCGCTGCCCGAGCTGGATGTGCGCGACAATTTCTTTGCGCTGGGCGGCCATTCGCTGCTCGCGGCTCAATTGACCGCGAGGCTCAATCGCGAGTTTGGCATCGCGCTCTCTTTCCGCACGCTCTTCGATGCGCCGACCATCGAGGGCCTGGCCGACACCATCGATAGCCATCGCGCGCCTGCCAGCGCTGCGGCTGCCGTGGATATCCCGCGCCTTGCCGATCGTCAGGTCGCGCCGCTGTCGTCCATGCAGCAGCGCCTGTGGTATCTCGAACAACTGCATCCCGGGCGCGTGGTCTACAAC
>NZ_JBFTRY010000111.1:0-12013 GCF_056399745.1 Dyella sp. 01N36 | reverse complement strand
GCTTGGCGCAGGGTGAAGCGATCGTGTCCATCATGGGCGAGCCTGTCGCAAAAAAAACGGCAGCCTGCATCGCGCAGGCTGCCGGTGGGGACGGACTCATCAGAAGTCCACGGACACCGTCAACTGCGCAAAGCGAGGCGACTGGAAACGCAAGGGCTGTTCGAAGGTGGAACTGGTGCTGTTGGAAATGGTGGTCTGCAGATCCTGGTCCACCTGGATGGTGCGCTGTTCGTTGAGCAGGTTGTAGACCGCGAACTTCACGCGCAGCTGGCCGACGTCGGCCAGCTGGCGCAAGTAGGTGATGCTGGCGCCAAGGGTGTAAGTCCACGGCATGCGGCCGTATTTGCCGCGCGGCGAGGATTCGTACACGCGATCTTCCGAACGCGCCGCATCGCAGTTGGCCACGCAGATGTAGTAGCTGTGGTACACCGTGGCGTCATACGGATTGCCGACGCCGAAACCGGTGATGGGGCCACCCGAAGCGATATTCGCGTCGCCCGCCACTTGCCAGTTCGGCGTGATGGCATAG
Organism: Dyella sp. 01N36; assembly: GCF_056399745.1. Classification (NCBI taxonomy): domain Bacteria; kingdom Pseudomonadati; phylum Pseudomonadota; class Gammaproteobacteria; order Lysobacterales; family Rhodanobacteraceae; genus Dyella; species Dyella sp. 01N36. The sequence continues at coordinate 11,484 of NZ_JBFTRY010000111.1, read as the reverse complement.
GTGCCGCGCAGCTTGAGCTGATGACGACGATCGTTGGGCAGGTAGCCGTCGCCGCCGAAGTTCACCCACGGATCATCGAAATTCTCGGTGCGGCCGGTGTCGTCGAAGTTGGTGTCGGAGTTCACCGGGCCCTCCGCATTGCCGCGGTTCCACGACAACACGTAGGACGCATTGAACGACCACTTGTTGTCCCAGGCGCGATCCAGCTGGAATTCCAGCGCGGTGTAGGTGCGCTTGGGATTCACCCAGCCGCGCTGGCCCAGGTAGTTGCCATCCTCGTCGTACATCGCCCAGCCTTCCTTGGACGTATCCACGGTGACCCAGCCATCGGCCGTGCCGTCGCAGTTGGTGTCGCCCCACACCTTGTTCTTTTTGCCGGGATTGCCCATCACCCAGCCGATGTAGCCGTCCGGACCGCACTTGCCGGTGGCGCTGATCTCCATGTCGTCGATGGCATTGTGCAGCTTGCGGTAGGTGCCGTTCACGCCCCACGACCACTTGTCATTGAGCATCTGCTGGAAGCCGATGATCAGCTCATCCTGGTAGACCTGCTGCATATCCTTGTTCACTTCCGAACGCAGGTCATGCACGGTGCCGTCGCCCTGCGACGTGTCCACGCCGCCCAGCTGCGGTCCGAGGACGGGAATGGCGTACTGGTTGCCGTTGGCATCGGTAAGCGTCTGCCAGCCACCAAACGCGTAATACGTGCGCTGGTCGAGCAAGCCACCGGCCTGCTTGATGTTGATCACGTTGGCCACCGGCAGGTAGTAGCGGCCCAGGTTGCCATAGAGTTTGGTAGTGCCGTCCCCCTTCACGTCCCACGAGAAGCCGAAGCGCGGCGCCCACATATTGTCCATCTTGATATAGCTGCGGCCAGCGGCGTCCATATTGTCGAAGCCATCGCGACGGATGCCGGCGTTGAGCAGCAGGTTGGGCGTCACCTGCCAGTTGTCTTCCAGATAGAAGGCGTTGTTGGTGGTGTCGAAGTTGCCTGCGATCTCGTAGCGGCGGGCGCGCACATAGCCGTTGTAGCCCGGCGGAATCACGCCGCCGCCGTTGGGATTGGGGATGGTCGAGCCGGGCGTGGCCGCATAGACGTTGTAGTAGATCGCGCCGGGGCCCGGATAGTGACGACTGTAGACAGAGTCGTCGTCCTCGTGGTCGTAGCCGAAACGCAGCAGGTGGTCTTCCAGCTTCCATTCGAAGTCGGCGCGGCCTTCCTTGCGCTTGTCGTTGCGCTTCTCCACCGCCGTATTCGTCGTGCAACCCAACGGCACGCCAGGCTTGGGAACGGCGGTTTCAGCGGCGACGTGGTTGCAATCGAGGTCGGTGAGCGCGCGATTGAACGATTCGCGCTTGTTCTCGCCGTACAACACTTTCATCGACAGGTTGTCGGTGAGGTAGTTGGTATAGGTGAGCGACCAGTTCTTGCCGCCGGTGTCCGTGTAGATGGTATTGGTCTTGGCGCCGATGGTGTGCGTGTCGTAGTCGTAGTTGTAGACGGTGCCGACGTTTTTGCTCTTGTCCGAGAAGGCCATCAGCGAGAGCAGGTTGCTGTCGTTGATGTGCCAGTCGATGGTGGTACCCCAGAAATCGGGACTGGAGCTGTTGCTGGTGAGGGTGGTGCCCTCGTCGTTGGTGTTGCGCGGGTTGTCACCGCGCTGTTCCACCATGGCGAAGATAAACAGCTTGTCCTTCACGATCGGGCCGGACGCGTAGATGTTGGTCTTCATCAGCGAATCGCGGTCCTCGCTGGCCGTGAGGTAGCGATTGCCGTTGGCGTCGTAGCGATCCTCTGCCTGCGCATGCCACGCCCCCGGTTCCATCGTCATTTCCACGCCCGCGTGGAAATCGTTGGAACCCGAGCGCGCCACTGCGTTGATCACGCCGCCGGTGGTGCGGCCGAACTCCACCGAGTAGCCGCCGGTCTTCACCTGGAATTCCTGGTAGAAGTTGAACGGTGCCTCGGAATAGCCATTGCGGTTGTAGAAGTCGGTGACGTTGAGGCCGTTGACGTAGATGGCGTTCTCCGCCACCGACGAGCCACCGAAGGACAAGCCGCCAAAGGCCGATGCGCCCTTCACCACGCCTGGCGCGAGTGTCGCCACGGCGGCGATGTTCTGATCCACCGGCAGGCGACGCAGCTCTTCACGCGAGATATTGGTGGACGACTCGGTCGAAGTGACGTCCACCGCGGTGATGATCGACGTGCCGGTGACATTGACTGCCGACAGGTTGGTCGCGTTGTTGCCGCCCAGGTTCACGGTGGTGGCGTTGCCCAGCGTCACGGTGACGGGCGTGGACTGCGTGATGGTCTTGCCGTCCTTGGCCACGGACAGCGTGTAATCGCCGATGGCGAGGAACGAGATGCGGTAATTGCCCTTGTCGTCGGCTGTTACCGAGCGGGTGAAACCCGTCTGCGGATTGCTGATGGTGACGAGTGCGCCGGGTTCGGTGTGACCGACCACCGTGCCGTCGTTATTGCCTGCAAATGCCGGAGGCGTGGCCATCGAAGCCAGACCCATGCCCAACGCCATGCACAGCATGGTCCTGCGAAAAGTACGACTGACCATTTCCCCGTCTCCCCCGGTTCTGTCGTCGTTGATGTAAAGACCGCTTATCTGCTGGCGCGCTCAGTCGCCGGCAGCAGCTGCCACGTGAAGTCGTAGTCCCATTGATCGAAGTACAAGTTGCCGCCACGCCACTCCAGCTCGCCGCGCTGCGAGTCCACCGTTTCGGAGCGGAAGAACTGTTTGGCTGGCACCAGCGGCTGGCTGAAATCGCTGTTGAAAGCGATGCGGTAGGCGTCGAGCCCGCCGAGGTAGAACCACTGCAAGGCAGGGTCGTCGCCCGCCGCCGGATGCAGCTGGCCGAAGGTCACGTCCATCGGTACCCAGCCATAGGGCGCCAGATAGAGCTGGCCCCAGTCGTGGATGTTGTTGTACTTGCCGTCCGAGAAGATGAAGCCCGATTGCCAGCGCGCAGGAATGCCGTTGAGGCGCAGCAGAGCAATCAACAGCATGGTCTGCTCGCCGCAATCGCCGTGGCCGGCATGCAGCGTGTAATCGCTGAGGTTGCTGATGGTGGAATATTCGCGTGCCCCGGCCCAGGGAATCTGGTCCACGGCGGCGAACAACTTCTGCGCGATGCGATACGGATTGGTTTCGTTGCCCACGGCCTTGCGCGAAAACGCGCGCAGGTCGTCGGTGAAGACGATGTGCGGTGCGCGCTCGGCGACAAAGGGCGCAAGCTCGGGCGAGATCTTCGCCGGCACCACCTTGGACGCATCGATGTCGTGGTATTGCGCGTAAATGGTCAGCTCGTAGGTGACGGCAAACGTGGTCGGCTTGCCTGCGACGGCCGGCTTCTCCAGATAGGCCGTGCGTTGCATCGTGCTGGCCGGCGCCACTTGAGCGCCGACAGGCTGGCTGTCGACGAGGCGCACGCCTTCCTGCTGTCCCGGCAGTTCGCGCGGAAACGGCAGCCAGGCGCGCACCGTTTCGCCGGCGGGCACGGCATCGGCGTTGACTGTGACGGTTTCGGTGACGCGCACATGGTTGGGCGTGACGCTGCTGCGATGCGTAGCGAGCGCTTCGCGACGCGCGTCGCGATGGTGATCGTTGAGCTTCTCCATCGGGTCGTCGTTGGACGGCGCCGGATGCGTGCGCCGTGCGGCGGCATCCTTGCTGAGCAGGAACAGGTTGCCCGGCGCACGCTTGAAGTAAAGCGTGCGCCCGTCGATCACCTGATGTTCGAGCAAGCCCTGCTGATCCCAGCGCGCGAACTCCGCGTCGGTGAGGTCGGGAATCTGCTTGCGCAGTCGTGCTTTGGCGGCATCGGCATCGAGCGTGAAGTCGAGTCGGATGCGGCGCATGCGTTCGCGCTGGAACAGCAGCGCATCGCGCGCCTCCGGCGAGAGTCCTGGTTGGGCCAGTGCGTTCGTGATATCGGCTTCAGCCGCGCTGAATTGCCCCGCATCGATCTGCGCAATGGCATGCTGCACCGGGGCTTGGGTGGCGGCCGATGCGACACCGGCGAGCAGCAGGCAGGCAAGCGCCGTCGCCAGCGAAAATTGCCGACGTCGCAAGGATGAGATGGGTCGCACCGTCTGCACCTGCCACTTCCCCGTAAGAAAAAGCGAAGTCGCTGTGTAGCACGCTTGCAATCGACGGTCAATAATTTATGCTTCGAGCAAACGTCGTCCGAATCAGATATTCCAAAGACGACGATGATCGGGGATTCAAAGGGGACGCATGATCCACACGGCCTGGCCTTATCTCGCTGTCATGTTGCTGGCAGCGGGCCTGTTTCCCGCCCTGGAGCGGCGCTACAAGTGGCGTTTCTTCGAGGTTTTGCCGCCGATCGTGCTGACCTATCTGCTGGTGACCGCGTTGGCGGTCACGGGTCTGTGGCAGGTCAATGCGGAGATCCGCGCCACCCAGGGCATGCTCATCGAGCACCTGGTGCCGGCCCTGTTATTCCTGCTGATGATCAATTGCGATCTGCGGGCGATCTACCGGCTGGGGCCGCGCGTCCTTGCGGTTTTCTTCGTCACCATGGTGTGCCTGTTCATTGCCTTCGTCGGCACCTTCCTGATGTTCCGCGTGTGGCTGAAAGGCGATGCCTGGCAGCCGCTGGCCGCGCTGTCGGGCAGCTGGATCGGCGGCACAGCCAATATGGTGGCGGTCAAGCAAGCCATCGGCATGCCCGATCGCCTGCTGGCGTTTTCGCTGCTCACCGATGCCTTGTGCTACTCGATGTGGGTGGTGGTGCTGTTTGGCCTGGGCCGCGTGGCCACCCAGTTCAACCGCTGGACTCGCGCCACCTCCAGCGCCGACATGGTGGTGGAGCCCTCGCGCAGTCACGGCCCGACCACCTCCGAGAACGTGCTGCTGTGGCTGGGCATGGCCCTGCTGGTGGCGGCGCTGTCCGCATGGCTTGCCGGGCGCCTGCCGGTAACCGAGATGGTGTCGTCCACCACCTGGACCATCATGCTGTCCACTGCCTTCGGTCTGGTGGCTGCGCATACACCGCTGGCGCGCTTCGCTGGCGCCAGCACGATTTCCAGCGCCATGCTGATCAGCGTGGTGGCCATCCTGGCCTCGCAAAGCAATTTCGACGGCATTGCCTCGGCGCCGCTGTATCTCATGTGCGGCGTCTGCATCATCGCCATCCATGCCGTGCTGCTGGCGCTGGCCGCGCGGGTATTTCACTTCGATCTGTATCTGTGCGGCATTTCCTCGCTCGCCTGCATCGGCGGCGTGGCAGCCACGCCCATACTCGCAGCCAGCTACTCGCGTTCACTGGTGCCGGTGGGCATCCTGCTGGCCTTGCTCGGCTATATCCTCGGTACAGGGTTTGGATTGCTGGTGGCGTCCGTCATGTCGTCACTGGCCATTGCATAGGAATCAGCATGCGACTCATGCCTCGCCTGACGTTGTGTCTGCTCGCCGCGCTGGCCGCGGCCCCGGTCTTGGCGGACCAGCGGCCCGACCCCGTCCCCGTGCCGCCTTCGGGCGTGCTCGGCATCAGCAACAACGCGATGCTGGCGCCGGATTTCTGGATCAAGCAGCTGGCGCAGCCTGATCGCGTGCTTGCGGGCATCGATGCCATCGGCGCGCAGAACGCGAAGCTGCTCAGGGTCGATGGGTCCATGCACGACCTGCATGGCGTCCCGGCCAACGTCGATCGCGCCATGGTGACTGGTTGGATCAACGACCTTTCGCAGTATCCCAAGCGCCCGTTGTTTGACGACAAGGGCCAGCCGGTGCCCGACAGCTTGCGCGCGCAGCTCGCGGACGCGCTCGCGCTCGATGCCGTGCCGGCACAGCAGACCAGCCGCTACGGCATGATCGTGCAGCGCGCGGCCTTGCGTACGTATCCCACCGACACGCGCGTGTTTACCTCGAAAGACGATACAGACATCGATCGCTTCCAGGAGACCGCCGAATTTCCCGGTACGCCGGTGCTGATCGCGCACACCAGCCGCGACGGCCGCTGGCTGTTCGTGGTGAGCGAGCGCTATGCCGCCTGGACGCATCGCGACAATGTCGCCGAGGGTTCGGCGGTCGAGGTGCTAACTTATGGCACGCGCCTGCCGCAACGCGTGGTGACGGGCGGAACCATCCGCACCGTGTTTACGCCGGAGCAGCCGGCGGTATCGCAGCTGCAGCTGGATATGGGTGTGGCCGTGCCGGTGCTGTCCGATCATCCGGCCGATGAGCCAGTGAACGGCCAGTCGCCCTATGCGTCGTACGTGGTCGATCTGCCGATCCGGCAAGCCGATGGCAAGCTCGCGTTCTCGCCGGCATTGATCCAGCGCAACGTCGACACGCAGGACACCTATTTGCCGCTGACGGAAGCCAACATCATCCGCCAAGCGTTCAAGTTCCTYGGCGAGCGMTACGGCTGGGGCCACGACTACGATGGCCGCGATTGCAGCGGCTTCGTATCGGACGTCTATCGCAGCATGGGCGTGCAGATGCCGCGCAACACCAGCAAGCAGGCGATCAGTCCCGGCCTCACGCATCAGACCTTCGGCGACAAGGACAGCCACGACGCGCGCCTCAAGGCCGCGATGGCCTTGCAGGTGGGCGACCTGGTCTATATCCCTGGCCACGTGATGATGGTGATCGGCAAGCTCGATGGCGAGCCCTACGTGATCCACGATACGGGCGGCATGTCTTATCGCGACGGCAAGGGCGGCACGCGCCGCGTCAAGCTCAACGAAGTGTCGGTGACGCCGCTGCTGCCGCTGATGTACGACGACAAGCACACCTATGTCGACCGCATGACCAGCATCGTGCGCGTGCATCCGTGATCGTCTTGCGCCTCCATTCCCTATCGAAGACAGGAAGCTTCCGCCTCCCATGAAGATCACCGACATCCAGTTCGGCATGCTGCGCGTACCGCTCAAGACGCCGTTCAAGACGGCGCTGCGCACCGTCAACCAGGTCGAAGACATCGTGGTGATGGTGCATACCGATAGTGGCCATATCGGCTACGGTGAAGCGCCGGCCACGGCGGTGATCACCGGCGACACCCATGGTTCGATCGTCGATGCGATCCGCCATTACATCGCGCCGCGCCTGGTCGGCCAGGAAATCGCCGATCTCAATCGCCTGACCCAGCTGATCCAGAGTTCGATGGAGAAGAACACCAGCGCCAAGGCGGCGGTGGAAATCGCCCTCTACGACCTGTGGGGCCAGCTGTACAACGCGCCGCTCTACAAGCTGCTCGGCGGTGGCGATCCGGTGATCACCACCGATATCACCATCAGCGTCGACTACATCGACAAGATGGTCGCCGATTCGGTGAGCGCGGTGGAGCGCGGCTTCGAGTCGCTCAAGATCAAAGTGGGCAAGGACATCGGTGTGGACATCGAGCGCGTCAAGGCCATCTATGCCGCGGTGGAAAACCGCGCCTTGCTGCGCCTCGACGCCAACCAGGGCTGGACCGCCAAGCAGGCGGTCTACGCGCTGCAGACGTTGGAAGACGCCGGCGTGCGGCTGGAACTGGTCGAGCAGCCGGTGAAGGCGCGCGACCTCGAAGGCATGCGTTACGTCACCGAGCGCGTGCACACCCCCATCATGGCCGACGAAAGCGTGTTCGGCCCGATGGAGGTGATCGACCTGATCCAGATGCGCGCCGCCGACATCATCAACATCAAGCTGATGAAGACCGGCGGCATCTCCAACGCCATCCGCATTGCCGACATCGCCGCCATGTACGGGGTGGAATGCATGATCGGCTGCATGCTGGAAACCAGCATCAGCGTCGCTGCGGCAGTGCACGTGGCGGTGGCCAAGTCGGCGGTGATCACCAAGGTGGATCTGGACGGCCCCTCGCTGTGCCAGTACAACCCGGTGGACGGGGGCGTGGTCTTCAACGAGTCGGAGATCTCGGTCACCGAGGCGCCTGGATTGGGTATCCGGGAGATTCGTGGCTTGGAAAAGCTGGAAGCTTGATATGTCGCCCTTGGTGAAAATCCGCTCCGAACGCGACCAGATGTCGGCGGTCGAGCGGCGCATCGCCGATTTCATCCTGGAAAACGCCCAGCTGCTGCGCGACTACTCCTCGCAGCAACTGGCCAACGCGCTGGGCATCAGCCAGTCCAGCGTGGTCAAGTTCACCCAGAAGCTGGGCTTCAAAGGTTATCCGGACCTCAAGTATTCCGTCGGCGAGGCGATTGCCCGTGCCGACAACGGCGACGCCGCCCATGTCGCCACGCAGGCCAAGGCGGCCTTCGACGAATCGGCCTCGGGCAATCTGTGGCGGCGCAAGGCTGAGTCGGAAGAAGAGACGCGCCTGATCAATGCCCCCGAGACCCTGCAAGCCGTGGCCGAAGCGATTGCCACGGCCGGCACCAAGGGCAAGGTCTTCATGATCGGCCTGGGCGACGACGACATCTATGCGCGCAGCTTCGCGCTGCGCCTGTCGCTGCTGGGCGTGCCGTCGATACACAACTTCGATGCGCCGCGCATGGCGGCCAGCGTTTCCGCTGCCGGGGCAGGCGACGTGCTGCTGGTATTTTCCGAGCACGGCAACCATCCGGCGCTGTGCAAGATCGGTCGCTTCTTCCGCGAGCGCCGCGGTCGCCTGATCACGGTGACGCGACACACGTCCAATCCGCTGCGTGCGATCGCGGACATCGCCTTGCTGGTGTCCGCCCACGACGATCGTCCTTACATCCAGCCCGTGCTCTACCAATCGGCGCTGCAGCATCTGCTCGATGGCGTCTACGTCCAGCTGTGCGAAGGCGACGAACACCGCCATGTCCAGCTGCTCGCCAATCTCGAACGCGTCCAGCAGATGCTGGAACCCTAGTCTCCCATTTCGCGGAATCGCATGACTTCTCCCGCCCGTCGCTTTGTGATTCGTCATCTTCTTGCCGCCGCGTTGAGCTTGACCACGGTGGCGCCGGTCGCCGCGGTGTTTGCCGCCGAGCAACCGCTGGCCTGGCAGGCTTCGCGCCAGATGGTGCTGGTGATCACGCCGGACTGGAACGCCGACCACGGCGTGCTGCGTGCGTACGAGCGCTCAGGCAACCGCTGGAAGCCGATCGTGGACGCGCAAGCGGTCACCGTGGGGCGCTCGGGTTCCGCCTGGGGCCTCGGTCTGAATGCCGCGCAGGCCGACGGCCCGCAGAAGCACGAAGGCGACGGCCGTGCCGCCGCCGGTGTGTATCGCGTTGGCGAAGTCTTCGGTTACGCCGCCAGGGCCGATACGCACATGCCTTACGAGGCGATGCAGGACACCGACTGGTGCGTCGATGTTGATGGTTCGCCGTACTACAACCAGATCGTCGATACCAGGAAGGTCGGCGAGAAAGCGGTGGAGGGCGCCAGCGAACCGATGCGCCGCGACCTGCATCTGGACGGCGACCAGCGCTACAAGATCGGCTTCGTGATCGAGCACAACGCCAAGGGCAAGCCGGGCGGCGGCAGTTGCATCTTCGCGCACCTTTGGAAATCGCCGACCGACGCGACCGCCGGCTGCACCGCCATGCCCGAGCCGGTGATGCGCCGTCTGCTGAGCTGGATGAAGCCCGAGGAGCAGCCGGTATTCGTCCTGCTGCCACAAAGCGAATACGAGCGGTTGCAGGCGTCCTGGCAGCTGCCTTCGCTGGGCAAGCAGCCTTGAGTCCGACGTCGAGGGTACTCATTGGTTTGGTCCTGGGCGCGGTCGGTGGCCTGAGCCTGGATGCCTGGTGGCCTGGCGCGGCACTACCGGTAGCCGACGCCGTGCAACCGTTTGGACGTCTATGGCTGAACGCATTGCAGATGACCGTGGTGCCCCTGGTGTTTGCGCTGGTAGTCGTGGGCGTGAACACGGCCAGCGACGCGGCGGCCTCYGGGCGCATCGCGCGGCGTGCCATCGTGGCCTTCCTGCTGATACTCACTGGCGGCGCGTTGTTCGCCGCCGTCGCCGCACCGCGGTTGTTTGCGCTGTTTCCACATAATCCGTCGCTGACGGCCGCGCTCGACAGCGCGGTGGCCTCACACGCGCCGCCGGTGGCCGCTGCCGTGGGTTGGGCGGAGTGGTTCAATGGCATCGTGCCCGCCAACGCGATCATGGCCGCGGCGCAGAGCGCCATGTTGCCGCTGGTGGTGTTCGCGCTGTTCTTCGGTTTCGGCTTGACGCGTATCGATGCCACCCGCCGCGCGCTGATCGTGTCGTTTTTCCAGGCCATTGCCGACACCATGATCGTGGTGGTGCGCTGGGTGCTGTGGGTGGCGCCGCTGGGCGTGTTCGCCCTGATCCTCGCGGTATGCGCACGTGCTGGCCTGCATATGCTGAGCGCGCTGGGCATCTATGTCCTGGTGGAATGCCTGCTGTATCTCGCGGTCACCTTGCTGATGCTGCCGGTCGCCATCGTATGGGGCGGCGAAACGCTGCGGCGCTTCGTGCCCGCGCTGCTTCCGGCCCAGATCGTGGCTGCAAGCACGCAGTCGTCGCTGGCTTCGTTGCCGGCCATGCTCGAAAGCGCAGAGCGCCGTCTAGGCTATCCACCGCAGGTGAATGCATTGGTGCTGCCGATGGCCGTCAGCCTTTGTCGTCTCACCAGCCCGATCCAGTACGTGACGTCGGCGTGTTTCATCGCCTGGGCGTACGGCATCGATGTGGGCGTGGCGCCGCTGTTTGCCGCGGCCTTGCTGGCGGTGGTGATCAGTCTCGGATCGGTGGGRCTGCCCGGCGCGGTCAGCTTCATGGCGACCAATCTGCCGGTGGCGCAGGCCATGGGCGTGCCGGTGGGGCCGCTGGGCCTGATGCTGGCCGTGGATGCCTTGCCCGATGCGCTCGCGACCTTGGGCAATGTCACTGCCGATCTCACCGCCACCAGTGTGGTGGCCCGTCAAACCGCCCGGGATAGCGACAAGGCATGAGTACGCTGCACGACGTCGATGTGATCGTGATCGGTGCCGGCATGGCCGGCGCCTCCGTCGCCTATTTTCTCGCACCGCATGCGCGCGTGCTGGTGCTTGAGCGCGAAGAGCATGCCGGCATGCATTCCACCGGGCGTTCGGCAGCGCTGTTTTCCGAGACCTACGGATCCGCGCAGGTGCGTGCCTTGACGCGTGCCGCGCGCCGCTTCTTCGATCATCCGCCTGAGGGCTTCGCGGGGCACCCAGTGCTTTCGCCGCGCGGCTCGCTGAGCATCGGCACGGTGGATCACATCGAGAAGGTACACGCGCTGCATGCAGAGATGGCGCCGCGCACACGCGGCCTGCGCGTGGTGGATGCGGCATGGCTGCAGGAAACGGTACCGGTCCTGCGTCCTGAGGCGGCGCAAATCGGTTTGTACGAATCCGGCGCTGCCGACATCGACGTCAACGAACTGCACCAGGGCTTTCTTCGCGGCCTGCGGGCACAGGGTGGCCAACTACGCTGCAATGTCGACATCCGCTCGATTGAACATGGACCGGGCCATTGGTTTATCGATGCCGGCCACGAGCACTACCGCGCACCTTTGCTGATCAACGC
>NZ_JBFTRY010000110.1:0-12053 GCF_056399745.1 Dyella sp. 01N36 | reverse complement strand
GCGGATCTTGATGCGTGAGGCGAGCAGGTCGTTGGTGGCCTGGCGTCCCCAGCTGCCGCCTTCCTCCGGATTGGCGAGCACTTCGAGGTTGTCGGTGAGCGCTCCCATCCACGGCGTCATCTTTTCTTCTTCCGTGCCGGGGAGGAAGCCGATGTCTTCGCCCACCGAGACGGTGGCGCGCGTCATGATGATTTCGCGATAGCGCTGCTGGTCCATCACCTGCGCCAGGCCGGCGGCAAGCGCGAGCAGGGTCTTGCCGGTGCCGGCGGTGCCGAGCAGGGTGACGAAGTCGACATCCGGGTCCATCAGCACATTGAGCGCGAAATTCTGCTCGCGGTTTCGCGCCGCGATGCCCCACACGGCGTGATTGGCGTGGCTGTGATCGTCCAGCAACACCAGGGTGGCCTTGGCGTCGTCCACATGCAGCACGCGCAGTTCCACGCTGTTGTCGCCAGGCAGGAACAGGCACTGATTGGGATACCAGTCTTCATCGTCGCGACGGTCGAGTTTGTAGAAGGTGCGACCGCGTTCGTTCCACGACTGCACTTCGGGGTGCTTGTCCCAGAAATCCTCGCCCAGCTCGGTGGAGCCGGTGTAAAGCAGCGCGAAGTCATCCAGCGCGCGGTCGTTTTCATAGTCTTCCGCATCGATGCCGTAGATCTTGGCCTTGATGCGCAGGTTGATGTCCTTGCTGACCAGCACGACCGAGCGGTCGGGATTCTGGTCGCGCAGTTCGATCACCGCCGACAGGATCAGGTTGTCTGCCTTGCCGTGGCCGTTGGTGGTGCGCTGCTGGAAATACAGCCTGCCTACCGCGCCGCCGCGTTTGAGATTKACYCCTTCGGGGTTGGACAACTCCAGGCCGTTGCTGATGCCGTGGCCGTTGCCACGCACGATCAGTTCATTGAGGAAGCGGCTGACTTGACGACCATTGCGCGAAACCTCGGAGGCGCCCTTTTTCTTTTCGTCCAGTTCCTCCAACACCGTCATGGGGATGAAGACATCGTGTTCTTCAAAGCGGAACAGCGAAGTCGGATCGTGCAGCAACACATTGGTGTCGAGAGCGTAGATGCGCTTGCTTCCGGTCATACGGAAGAAACCTCTTGAGAGTGCGAGGTGGAAGAACCGCGGCATGCGGCGTGCCGCGGGAAGTCGGCCGATGGGCCGGGATGCCATGCACGATAGGGAGTCGTCCCGGCGGGACGGGCAGCGGCATGGCGAAAAAGGAGATCGCGGGTCACTGGGCGGGGATGGCGTCGAGCACGGCCTGGGCGTGCCCTGGGACTTTCACGTTGCGCCATTCCTGGGCCAGCCTGCCTTCGGGATCGATCAGGAAGCTGCTTCGTACAACACCCATATGACGTTTTCCGTACAGCACCTTCTCGTGGATCACGTCGAAAGCGTTGCACCAGGTCTCATCAGGGTCGGAAACCAGAGGAAACGGCAGTTCCTGCTTGGTGGCGAAGTTGGCGTGGGATTTCACCGAATCACGCGAAACACCGATGATCTGCGCGTGACGCTTTTTGAACTTCGGGTAGAGGTCGCGGAAATCCTTGGCCTCATTGGTGCAACCGGGGGTACTGTCCTTCGGGTAGAAGTACACCACCACCCACTGGCCTTTCAGGCTGTCCAGCTTCAGTTCGCTGCCATCGCCGGTGAGGCCTTTGAGTTTGGGGACTTTCTTGCCAACTTCGGGCATAGGTTCTCCTGCGAGGCCGCGGCCGGCTTCGACTGGGTGTCGTCAATCAAGGGAAACGAGACAGCGGAGGTGGGTGCAAAGGCGGTCAGGGCTCGCCCTGCGATCGGTGCAAATCGACCCGCCTGCTGCATGCCATCTCTCCGGTACTGCTCTTGAGGTCAGAGACTAGCGCTTGCCGTGTAGGGAATGACAGTCCTTGCAGCAGGGCGCCTCAGGGAGCATGCTCAAGGACCCGGCGAGCACGCCGGAAAACCGGTTTTCCGCGCGACATCCGCCGCTCAGAATTTCACCGGATCCATGATGGCGTCGAGATTCAGGCCATCGCAGAACTCCAGGAAGTCATCGCGCAGCGCGGCAATATGCGTGGCCGCCGGAATGCCGATGGTGATCTGTGCCTGGAACATGTCCGCACCCGTCTGCATCGCCTGGTAACGCAGCGAGCTCAGCTGCTCGATGACGATGTCGCGGCGGTCGAAGAAGTCGATGATCTTCACCAGGATGCCCGGGCGATCGGCCGAGATCACCTCGATCAGATACGGAAGCAGGTGCGAGTGGTGCTCGCGCGGACCGGTGCGATAAAACGACAGGCGCAGATCTTCGTCCCGGGCCGTCTTGGCCAGCGCGGTTTCGAGTTTGGCCACGGCGTCCCATGCGCCGGTGGCGAGCAGGGTCAGCGAGGTATCGGCGCCGATCGCCGACACCCGCGCATCGGCGAGGTTGCAGCCGGCTTCGGCAATACGCTTGGCCAGCGTCAGCAAGGGCGCGCTTGTGGAGGGAGTCAGGGTCTGGATCAGCAGCTGGTTGTCGCTGCCGGTGCGCGCGGAAGAACGATTCAAGGAGTCCACCTGTGGCGCTCCCGCACGATGCGGGTCAAGAAAGCACGTCGGTTGAGCTTACTTGCCGCTGCCAGAGACTCGCAAGTAAGTCCTCTGGCCGGCTGAAAGTCGCTTTTTGACTGCCTGCCAGGCCGGGCGTAACATTTTGGCGGTCGCGCCGCCGTCCTAGGGGCTCATCAATGGGGAGCGGATTATGAAGCACGTGCATGCRTGGTTGATGGTTGCCGCCATGGCAATCCCGTTTTCGCAGGCGCTGGCGTATGCCAAAAATCCAACGCCGCCGGACGTCAAGGCAGATACCAAAGAGAAGTTCGAAGGGGTCATGGACCATGTCCATCAGGAGATGGGCGCGGGCGGACGTTTCGAGTTCCTGACCGCGGAAGAGCGCGAGACGGTCGAGCACGATATGAATGACATGCATGGCTTGTTCGACCGCTTCGGCAAGGTCGATGCGATGGACGACAAGTCCAAGATCCAGCTCTACAACGATCAGTCGGAAGTGAACGCGCTGCTCACCAGGCGCGACGGCGAACGCGAAATCTGCACGCACGAGCAGCCGACGGGATCTCATCTTCCCAAGACCACCTGCCGCAACTACGCCCAGATAGAGCGCGAGCGGCGGGACATGCTCAACATGAAGGATGCCATGCTGCATACGATGCGAGAGGCGGCTCCGTCCTCGGCGCTGGGTACGCATTGACGCATCGGGATGGCGTTTGTTTCGGCTAAGACAACCAGGGGGTTAGATCATGAAGTTGGTGCGTGCGCAGCTTGCTGTTGCGGTATTGGTGTTTCTTGTTCCTGCGACTTCGCTGCTGGCGAAGAGCCCGCCACCGCCTGACGTCAAGGCCGATACGAGGGATACATTCGCCCCTGTGGCCGACCACGTGCGCGAACAGATGCAGGCAGGCGGCCGCTTTGAGTTCGTCAACGCTGAGGAGCGCGGCACCGTCACCAAGGACCTTGGTGATATGCAGTCGCTCCTGGATCGGTTCACCAAGGTCGACGCCATGGACGACAAGTCCAAGATCCAGCTCTACAACGACCAGTCCGAGATCAATGCGATCCTTACCCGCCGCGACGGCGACAAAGAGATCTGCGTACACGAACAACCCACCGGGTCCCATCTTCCGAAGACCACCTGTCGCAAGTACAGCGATATGGAGCGCGATCGCGCGGCCACGATGCAGATGAAGGATGAGATGTTGCATACCACCATCCCGAAACCCCTGCTGATCGGTCCGAACGCCCATTGAGGGGAAATCCAGGACTGCGCCCGCTCCATGGTCTTGGGCGGGCCGTCCAGGGTGAATTCGGACGCGGGATGGCGCTGGCAGGGCCGGCCCAGGGCTCTGTATTGGCTGAACAAGCTTTTCCGGTAACATGCCGGGTTTGAGTTTCAGGCGGAGCCGGTCTTGAACATTCGCGGAAGCATCTGTGCGCTGGTCACGCCGTTCGCGGCGGACGGGGCGCTTGATCTTGCGGCTTTCGCAAAGCTGCTTGACTACCAGATCGACGGCGGAACCGAAGGCGTGGTCGTGGCCGGTTCAACCGGCGAGGCCCATATGCTCGAGCACGACGAATACGAGCGCCTGCTCGCGTTTGCCGTGGAACGGGTGGCCGGCCGCATGATGGTCCTTGCCGGTACCGGCGAGGCGGGCACGGCCAAGACCGTGGCGCTCACGCGGCGTGCGAAAGCGCTGGGTGCTGATGCGGCCCTGGTGGTGGCTCCGTATTACGTGCGACCGACCCAGGAAGGCCTGCGTCGCCATTTCCTCGAAGTGGCTGACCATGGCGGCCTGCCGGTGGTGCTGTACAACGTGCCGGCGCGCACGGGTTGCGACCTGCTGCCGGCAACGGTGGCTGAACTGCGCGACCACCCGGCCATCGTGGGCCTCAAGGAAGCGCTGGGCACCGATGAAAGGATTCGCGCCATCGCGGAACTTGCGCGGCCGGATTTCGTCTATCTGTCCGGTGACGACGGCACGGCCTGCAAGGCGATGCTCGCTGGCGCGGCGGGGACGATCTCGGTGGTAGCCAATCTGGTGCCTCGCGCGTTTCGCATGTTGTGCGATGCCGCCACGGCAGGCGATCGGGCTGAAGCACAGCGTTGCGACGCCGTGCTGGCGCCGCTGGTTTCGGCGCTCAACTGCGCGCCGAACCCGATTGCTGTGAAAGCCGGATTGCCGCCGCTGGGCTTGGGATTGGCGGCGCCACGCCTGCCTTTGGTTGAATTGGAGGATGGTCCGGACCGCGCGCGACTTCGCGAAGCGCTGGCGGGTCTGGCATCCTTGGCGAATGCGGCCTGACATTTCGGGCAACTGATACTCCTACGGAATCTGCTTACATGAAGAAATCCCCGCTTGTCGTGGCCCTGCCGGTACTGGCCCTGTCTGCCTTGCTGCTCTCCGGCTGCGGCATGTTCCGTTCGCAGAAGGCCTGGGAAACGGCCAAACAGGAGTCGCCGCTGGAAATTCCGCCGGGCCTGGATACGCCTTCCACCAGCGCCGCGCTGGTCATTCCGGAAGCGGGCGCCAACAACCCGACCTCCAATGGTGCGACCGCTCGGGTCGGCAGCAGCAGCGCCCAGATCGCTGACGGCTTTGTGCTGAACGACAGCATCGACAACACCTATCGTCGCGTGGGTCAGGCCCTGGAGAATGGTGATATTGGCCAGGTGGTGGGGCACGACGATGACGCGCACACCTATACGCTTAGCGTGGTCGCATCGGATCAGCCGACCCAGAAGAAGGGCTTCTTCAGCAGCATGTTCAACGGCAAGTCCAAGGAGTCTGCGGATGCCCCGGGCGCCAAGCCGCGCCAGGTGCTGCTGACCGTGGGCACCAGCGGCGAGAAGGCCAGCGAAGTGCGCGCCCAGGGCGATGCCGCCGCGGTGGCCAAGGTGATCGATACCCTCAAGGGTCGCATGGGCGGCGGTTGATCCGTTGCCTTACGGCCAATAAAAACGCCGCCTCAAGGGCGGCGTTTTTTTATGCGCGAACCGGGGTGTCCTGCGGAGGGGTACAGCGTCCGGGACGGCGTTCAGCGTTCGAGCAGGTCGAGCTTGTTGGGCTTGTTTTCCCAGTCCTTGGCGTCGGCGAGGCCGTCCTTGCGCTCGGTGATGACCGGCCAGCTCTTGGCCAGCGCCGCGTTCAGCGCAGTGAAGCTTTCCTGTCCGGCGGGCACGTCGTCTTCCGGATAGATCGCGTTGATCGGGCACTCCGGCTCGCACAAGGTGCAGTCGATGCACTCGTCCGGATCGATCACGAGGAAGTTGGGGCCTTCGTGGAAGGCGTCGACGGGGCAAACTTCGACACAGTCGGTGTATTTGCACTTGATGCAGTTGTCGGTGACGACAAAAGTCATACGCTCTCGTGCCTGTCTTGAATGAGCCGGGGCCCGTGCCAGGCCGGAAGTGGCGCTCCCTACGAGGTTCGAACTCGTGTTCCCGCCTTGAGAGGGCGGTGTCCTAGGCCACTAGACGAAGGGAGCGAAATGCACCGGAGCGCGCTAGTATAGCGGAATTGCTTCGCCCGGCAATGCCCTCAGGGGCTCAAGGACCGACCGGGCGGACGGCCACCGGCCCTATGGGGCATGGTGGAATGTGGAGGCGGCGGAACGATGCCGCATTGATCGCTTTGAATGGCGCTAAGCGCCTGCAAGGATCCAGACCGCTTGAATCACGACGCAAGGACCAACGCCACGCCTGCATTGCGCATCATCCCGCGCGAGCAGCACGTGATTTCGCGCAAGAACATCAGCAAGGCAGCGCTGCGCGTGCTCTATCGCCTCAACGAGGCCGGCTACCAGGCCTATCTGGTGGGAGGCGCCGTTCGCGACCTGCTGCTGGGCGGTCATCCCAAGGACTTCGACGTGGCCACCAACGCCACGCCCGACGAGGTCAAGAAACTCTTCCGCAATTCGCGCCTGATCGGCCGCCGTTTCCGGCTGGCCCACGTGGTGTACGGTCCGGAAATCATCGAAGTGGCCACCTTCCGTGGCACCGGCGAAGAAGAAGGCGAGGGCGATCGCCACATCGTCGACGGCCGCATCGTGCGCGACAACGTGTGGGGCTCGATCGAAGAGGACGCGATCCGTCGCGACTTCCGCGTCAACGCGCTGTACTACGACATCAGCGATTTCTCGGTGCGCGACTATGTCGGCGGCATGCAGGACGTGCAGGACCGCGTGCTGCACCTGATCGGCGATCCGGAAACGCGCTACCGCGAAGATCCCGTGCGCATGCTGCGTGCCGTGCGCCTCGCGGCCAAGCTCAATTTCCGCATCGACGCGGCCGCCGCGGCGCCGTTCGACGAGCTCGGGCCACTGCTGGCCGACGCTGCGCCGGCGCGCTTGTTCGACGAGTCGCTCAAGCTGTTCCTGTCAGGGCATGGCCTCAAGAGCTTCCACATGCTCGAACAGACCGGCCTGCTGAAGTTCATGTTTCCGGCCACGGCACGCGCGCTCAAGCGCGGCGACAAGGCGCTGCGTGCGCTGATCGAGCAGGGCCTGGCCAATACCGATGCACGCGTCGCCGAAGGTAAGTCGGTGACGCCGGCCTTCCTGTTCGCCGTGCTGCTGTGGGGCGAAGTGCGCGATCTGGCGCATACCTGGATCACCAAGGGCATGGAGCCAGTGGCCGCGTGGGAACGCGCCGCCACCCACGTCATCGTCGAGCAATGCCAGCGCGTGGCGATCCCGCGTCGTTTCACGCTGACCATGGAAGAAATCTGGGGCATGCAGCCGCGCTTTGAACAAGTGCAGCGCAAGCGCGTATTCCGCCTGATGACGCATCCGCGTTTCCGTGCCGCCTTCGACTTCCTGCTGCTGCGTGCGGAGGAATCCCCCGCGGTGCGCGAGCTCGGCGCATGGTGGCAGCACGCGCAGCAGTTGCCGCACGAAACGCTGGCGGCGGCCTTGTCGGGCAGCGCGTCGGGTTCGGCAGTGGAAAGCGCTGCGCCGGCCGCCAAGCCGCGCAAGCGCCGTCGTCGCAAGCCGAGCTCGAAGGCGGGCAACAAGTCGGATCCCGCGTGACGGTTGCGTTCATTGCGTTGGGCAGCAATCTAGGCGACGCGCAAGGACACGTGCTGGGCGCGTTCGGCGCGCTGGATGCACTCCCGCAAACCCGCTTGCTCGCCCGCTCAGCGCTGTATCTCACGCCTCCCTGGGGCGTGCTCGATCAACCTGCCTTCATCAATGCGGTCGCTCAGATCGATACCGGACTGACGCCGCACCAGCTGCTCGATGCCTTGCTGAAGATCGAGCGCGATGCCGGCCGGGTGCGCGATGGCGAGCGCTGGGGCCCGCGCACGCTTGATCTCGATGTGCTGCACATGGACGGCGTCGTGCTATCGGACGATCGCCTGACGCTGCCTCATCCGCGCATGGCTGAGCGTGCTTTTGTACTGTTGCCACTGAACGACCTGGCGCCGACGCTGGAGTTGCCGGGCCAGGGCAAGGTGGCGGATCTGCTGGCAGGCATCGAAACCACCGGTTGCGAGCGTCTGCCTTGAGCCCTTCACGCCACACGCGGGATAATCCGCGCCTGCCTCCGTTCTAGGGAATTGTCGTGTACTCGCAAAAAGCGAACGCCCCCACGCGCAAGCCGGTCACCGTGCCGGCGTTGCGCGCGATGAAGGAAGCAGGCCAACGCATCGTCATGCTCACCTGTTACGACGCGAGTTTCGCGGCGCAATTGGAAATGGCTGGCGTCGACGTGGCGCTGGTGGGCGACTCGCTTGGCATGGTGATCCAGGGCCACAAGAGCACGCTGCCGGTGACGCTGGACCACATGGTCTATCACACCAGCATCGTGTCGCGCGGACTCAATGCCACTTTGCTCATCGCCGACTTCCCGTTCATGGCCGATCGCGATGTCGCCCACGCGTTGGAAGCCGGCGCGCAGCTGGTGGGCGAGGGTGGCGCTGCGATGGTGAAGATCGAGGGCGCCTCGCCGCATATTCTCGAAGTGATCACCGCGCTGGTCGAGCGCGCCATTCCGGTATGCGCGCACCTGGGCCTGACGCCGCAATCGGTGCACAAGTTCGGCGGTTTCCGTATCCAGGGCCGCGCGCAGGACGCCGCCGACCGCCTGGTCGAGGACGCCAAGGCGGTGGAAGCCGCGGGCGCCGACCTGCTCGTGCTGGAAGGCATTCCCACCGCACTGGGCGAGCGCATCACGCAGGCTGTGTCCATTCCTACCATTGGCATCGGCGCCGGCCCGCATTGCGACGGGCAGGTGCTGGTGATCCACGACATGCTGGCGGTGACGCCCGGCAAGCGACCCAAGTTCAGCAAGGATTTCCTCGCAGGACGCGACTCTGTGGCTGCGGCGATCGCGGCCTATGCCGAGGATGTGCGCAGTGGCGCCTTCCCGGCGCCGGAACATTGCTTCGACTGAGGCAGCAGAGCTCAAAGACATGCAGACTGTGCAAGATGCCGCGGCGCTCCGCGCCACCATCCGCGGCTGGCGCGGCCAGGGCCTTACGGTGGGTTTCGTGCCCACCCTGGGTAACCTGCACGCCGGTCACCATTCGTTGATCAAACTGGCCCGAGCCCGCGCCGATCGGGTAGTGGCCAGCGTGTTCGTCAATCCCACCCAGTTCGGCCCGAACGAAGACTTCGAGCGTTATCCGCGCACCCTGGTGCAGGATCAGGTGGGGTTGGCCGAACAGGACTGCGACCTGCTGTTTGCCCCGGAAGTGCCCACGCTGTACCCGTTCGGCGCGCAGAACAGCGTGAGCATCCATGTGCCGCAACTCACCGAAACGCTCGAGGGTGCCCATCGCCCGGGGCATTTCGACGGCGTGGCTACGGTGGTGTGCAAGCTGTTCAACCTGGTGGAGCCGGATCTGGCCGTGTTTGGCCAGAAGGATTTCCAGCAGCTCAAGGTGATCGAGCGGATGGTTCGCGATCTCTCGCTGCCGGTGAAGATCATTGCGGCGCCCACGCTGCGTGCCGAGGACGGCCTCGCCTTGAGCTCRCGAAACCAGTACCTCTCGGCCGAGCACCGCACCCTGGCGCCGCAGATCTACGCCACCCTGCAGCAGATGCGCGATCTCATCGCCAAGGGGCACGCCTGGTCGGTGGTGGAGCAGGCGGCGGCTTCCAAGCTTGCCCGGGCCGGTTTCGACCCTGATTACGCCGTCATTCGGCGCTCCGAAGACCTGGCTGAACCGGTCGACGGCGAGACCGAAGGCCTGGTCGCCCTGATCGCGGCCCGGCTGGGCTCGACCCGCCTGATCGACAACTTGCCTTTCGACTGACCGACCCCATCAAGGGCCTGCCGGGACCCCATGTTGCGACGCGGCGCGTCTCGGCGGGATAATAGTGGGCTACGCGGGCAATTCCTGCCGGAAACTGAAGTCATGAACCTGAACATGCTCAAGGCCAAGATTCACCGTGCGACGGTGACCCATGCCGAGCTCCATTACGAAGGCTCCATCGCCATCGACGGCCTGTTGCTCGATGCCTCCGGCATTCGCGAGTACGAGCAGATCCATGCGTGGAATATCAACAACGGCAAGCGCTTCGTCACTTACGCGCTGCGCGCCGAGGAAGGCTCGGGCATCATCTCGGTGAACGGCAGCGCCGCGCACCGCGCACAGCCGGGCGACCTGGTGATCATTGCCGCGTTCTGCCAGCTGTCCGAGGCCGAGCTCGAGCAGTTCCAGCCGACCCTGGTGTACGTGGACGCCAACAACGCCATCTCRCACACCAATCGGTCGATTCCCAAGCAGATGGCCGCGGCCTGACGCTTTGCGCCTCGCCTCAGGGCGGGGCCTGGGTGCGGTGCAACAATCTGCTGGCAAAGGGTGCGCGAAGCTGCGTAAGATCGACGTCCCCCTTMGCCGAGCATGAGTTCCCATGTCGTCCGAGCGCCGTCCGTCTTTTCTCGCAGAACACGTTGACCGGCTCGCAGGCACGCACCTGCGGGAATTGCTGAAGGACGCCGCCCGCGGCAAGCGCCTGCGCCATCGCCTCGGGCCAATCCTGCTGGACCTTAGTCGCCAGAAGCTCGACCAGGCCGCGTTAGACGCTCTCGGCGCGCACGTCGAAGCCAGCGGCTGGCAGGTAGCGCGCGATGCGATGTTCTCCGGCCAGCCCATCAATACCTCCGAAGACCGTGCGGTGCTGCACACCGCGCTGCGCGCCGGCGGTTCGCAATTGCCTTCGCCCGCACCGCGCGATGCGCTCAAGGAAATCGACGCCACGCTCAAGCGCATCGATGCGCTGGTCAAGGCCGTGGAGCTCGGCGACGCCAGCGCCTTCGGCGTGGCGCCCGGCATCACCGACATCGTGAACATCGGCATCGGCGGCTCGGACCTCGGGCCGCGCCTCGCTGCCCGCGCGCTCACGCCGTATCACGTGCCGGGGCTGCGCAGTCATTTCCTCACCAATGTGGACGGCCAGTCCGCCTACGAGCTGATGCATCAGCTCGATCCCAAGCGCACGCTGGTGATCGTGGTCTCCAAGACCTTCACCACGCAGGAAACCTTGCTCAACGGCAACGTGATGCGCGAGTGGATCAGCCGCGCCTACGACGGCGACCAGGCTGCCGTGTCGCGCCACTTTCTCGCCGTGAGCGCCAATGTCGCCGAGGCGGAAAAGTGGGGCATTCCGGCGGCACAGGTTTATCCGATGTGGGATTTTGTCGGTGGCCGCTTTTCCGTGTGGTCGGCCGTGGGCCTGTCGCTCGCGCTGGCGATTGGTTCGTACAACTTCCATGAGTTGCTCAAGGGCGCGGCGCTCGTGGACGACCATTTCCGCAGCGCGGCGTGGTCGGAAAACCTGCCGGTGCTGTTGAGTCTGGTCGAGTACTGGAACCGCGACGTGCAAGGTCGCGGCAGTCGCGCTGTCATCCCGTACGCGGACCTGCTGACTGATCTCACCTCCTATCTCCAGCAGCTCGAAATGGAGAGCCTGGGCAAGCAGGTCACCAAGCAAGGCCAGCCGGTGGCGCAGCCGACCTCGGCGGTGGTGTGGGGCAGCGTGGGCACCAATGCGCAGCACGCGTATTTCCAGTCCCTGCACCAGGGCACCGATGTGGTGCCGCTGGAGTTCATCGGCGTGGTGAAGCCGGCGCACGATCTCACCGCAAACCACGAGGCGCTGTTGTCGAACTTGCTCGCCCAGGCGGCTGCGCTTGCGCTGGGCAAGACGTTCGACGAAGCGCTCGCCGAAGCGAAGTCGGGTACTGACGAAGAGCGTCGCGTGCTGGCCGCGCAGCGCACTTTCCCGGGCGATAGACCCAGCACGGTGATGCTGCTGGACGCGCTCACGCCGGAAAGCCTCGGTGCACTGATCGCGTTGTACGAGCACAAGGTGTTCATGCTTGGCCACCTGTGGGGTGTCAACGCGTTCGATCAGTGGGGCGTGGAGCTGGGCAAGTCGATTGCGCGGCAGATTCTGCCGGCGTTGGAAGAGGGCGGGGCGAAGAAGGTCGCAGGACTGGATTCGTCCACGCAGGCGCTGATTGAAGAAATCCAGGCACGCCGCAAGGTCTAATAAATAGGAAC
>NZ_JBFTRY010000109.1:0-12063 GCF_056399745.1 Dyella sp. 01N36 | reverse complement strand
CGGCAGCATCAATGGCAGTGGCACTGCCGTTGCCAGCGCCGCGTCCAAGCGCACGCCGCTGGTGTTTGTCGCCGCCAACGACGGCATGATGCACGCGTTCAACGCCAGCACCGGCTCCGAAGTCTTTGCCTATCTGCCTGGTGCAGTGATCACGGGCGGATTGGCAAACCTGGCCAGCGCCAGCTATGGCAACGTCGCCGCCGGTGTTCCGCACCAGTACTACAACGACGGCGAGTTGACGATTGCCGACGCGTACCTGCCGTCGTTGACCAAGATCAATGGTTCGTCCTGGCACACCATCCTGGTTGGCTCTTCGGGGCGCGGACCGACGGAGGTCGTCTATGCGATCGATGTTACCGACCCCGCCAACATCACGCCGCTGTGGGAGCGTTCCGCCGGCGACGGCCTGACCAACTACGGTGCTATCGGGCAGATGACCGGCAAGCCGGTGATCGCGCAAGTGGCCGATGGCAATTGGCAGGTGTTGATAGGCAATGGCTACAACAGTGCCAACAACACGGCATCGCTGCTGGAATTCCAGCTGGACACTGGCACGCTGAGCGTTCACGCCACTGACTCCTCAACCGTCAATGGCCTGGCCGCTCCCGTGGCCTGGCTGGACAACCCTGCCAATGGCCTCAGCACGGAAGCCTACGCCGGTGACTTGTTGGGACGGGTATGGTCCTTTCCGCTCACGGCGACTACGACCACGGGCACGGGAACCAGCCAGGTCACCACGATCAGTGCGGACCTGAGCACCGCAGGCAGCAAGGTGTTTACCGCGACTGACAGCGGCGGCGTTGCCCAGCCCATTACCGCCGGCATGTTGGCGGGCCGCGACCCCACGACAGGCAACGTGTGGCTGTTTTTCGGCACCGGCGAGTATCTGAGCTCGGGCGATCTCTCCAACAAGAATGTGCAGACGTGGTATGGCGTGATCGCGCAGGTCGTGCAACAGACCACGCCCGCCATTCCGGCGCTGCCGTATAAGCGCAGCGACCTGAAGCAGCGTTCGATCATCTACGAAGTGGATGGCGATTCCAGCGCCACGCCGCCGACCCTCGGCGCGCGTGCCGTGTCTACCGCTGCTGCCAACGATCTGGTGGGCAAGGGTGGCTGGTATATGGACCTGGAGCAGCCGACCACCGACAGCAGCGGCAACGTGACGGGTTACAACGCGCAGGGTGAGCGCATGGTCACGCCCAACCAGTTCCAGGGCAACCTGCTGTTGGGTACCACACGCATTCCGGTGGTCACGGATATCTGCAATCCGTCGGGCAGCGGCTGGGTGATGGCGCTCAATCCGTTTACCGGCGCCGGCCCCACTAATCCCTTCTTCCTGGGCAATGGTGCGGGCACGATCAAGCTGCCCAACGGCACGTCAGTGGCCAGTGCTGGCGTGGGCTTCACGTCACTGCCCAATAACCCGATTTTCGTGGGTGGCGACATGCTAGAGAGTTTCGACAACGGCACGACCTCCAGCCTGATGACATCCGGTTCGTCCGGCAGCCTCACCCGCGTGTCCTGGCAGGAGCTGATCAACCCATGAGGAACACAGCGATGAATCGATGCCTGATGGCGGACGGCGGCGTGAAGGGGGCTCGCAGGTCAGGCGCCGGCCTCCTGCGCCAGGCGGGCTTTACCTTGATCGAATTGATGATCGTGGTGGCCATCATTGCGATCCTGGCGGCGATCGCGTGGCCGTCGTATCTCAAGTCCGTGACCAAGACGAACCGGGTTGCGGCCGAGGGTTGCCTGGCGGAGTACGCCAATTACATGGAGCGGTACTACACGACCAATCTGCGCTACGACCAGAGTGCCGCGGCGACCCCCGTTCCCAACGCACCGCCCACACTCGATTGTGCCGCGCCGTCGCAGACGGGGAACAACTACACCTATACCTTGGTGGCCGCCAATCTCACGTCCACCACGTTTCTTGTTCAGGCCGCGCCCAAGGGTGCACAGCAAACTCGCGACACCATGTGCGGCACCTTGTCGTTGGATCAGGCAAACAATCGCCTGCCATCCACGGTGGGTTGCTGGTAACGCTGTCGCTTGAATGGTCCGGACCTTTCAGGTCTCGGACCATTGCCTGAGCAGGTTGTGATACACGCCGGTCAGCTGCAGCAGCGCCTGCGGATCGGCGTTGCTGCGGGTGAGCGTCTGTATCGACGCATCCAGCTCAAACAACAGGCGGCGCTTGCCGTCGTCGCGGATCAGGCTCTGCACCCAGAAGAATGCGGCGATGCGCGCACCGCGCGTGACGGGCACCACCCGGTGCAGGCTGCTTGAGGGGTAGATGATGATGTCGCCGGCGGGCAGTTTCACTTCGTGCTCGCCATAGGTGTCGCTGATGATCAGTTCGCCGCCGTCGTATTCCTCCGGCTCGGCCAGGAACAGCGTGCAGGAGATATCGCTGCGCAGCTGTTGGCCGCCAGCCACGGACATCACTGCACCATCGACATGGAAACCGTATTGTCCGCCGCCTTCATAGCGATTGAAGCGCGGCGGCAGCGTGCGCAGCGGCAGCGTGGCGGCGTGATAAAGCGGATGTCGGGCCAGCGCATCGAGCACGATGCGGGCCAGTTCGGCGCGTACGGGCGAGGCATCCGGGAGCTGCAGGTTGCGTTTCACCTGGGCGCCTTGTGGACCGACCGTCTCGCGCCCGTCGGTCCAGGTCGCTTGATCGAGGGCGTGCCGGATGGCGCGTACCTGCGCTTGGTCCAGGATCTGCGGGATATGCAAGAGCATGGCGTGCCTCGACTCGAAAGAGTGACGTGGCCTCCCCGACTGCCATCGGGACGGCCACGTTGCGCTCGATCAGCAGTGCCTGATCAGAACCGGATATTGGCCGTCAGCATCGCCGAGCGCGGGGTACCTGGGGTGTAACGGTAACCGCTCTTGTTGACCGCTGCGACATAGTCCTTGTCGAACAAGTTGTACAGATTGAGGCGCAGGTCGAAGTGCTTGTTGATCGGGTAGGAGGCCATCGCGTCGAACACCCAATAGGCTTCCGTATACGCCGGCGTGCCGATCGCGCTGTCGGTACCGCGCTGCATCTGGCCGTTGTAGCGCGCGCCGCCACCGATGGTGAGACCGAACGGCAGCAGGTAGCTGGTCCAGCTGGTGAAGGCCTTCTTCGGCGTGTAGGCCAGGTCGGACGAACCATCGGCTGCCACGGAAGAGCCGCTGAGCACGCTGGCATTCATGGTGGTAAAGCCCGCGGTCACCGCCCAGTTGTCGGTGATCTTGCCTACCGCGCTCAATTCGACGCCTTGCACGCGCTTCTTGCCGATCTGGTAGTAGAGCAGGGTGACCGGATCCTGCACGAGGTCGTTGCTTACCGTGGTCTGGTAGAGCGCACCGGTGAGCAGGATCCTTTCATCGAGCAGTTCCCACTTCGTGCCGATTTCATACGTGCGTGCACGCTCGGGCTCGAGGTTGGGATTGTCCAGACTGTTGGTGGAGCTGCTGAAGGTCAGCGTGTTGCCGCCGGGTGGTTCGGCCGACACGGCATAGTTGGCGTAGAACGAGCCGTTGGGCATCGGCTTGTAGAGCACGCCGAGCTTCCAGTTCCACAGGTTGTCGCCAACGCTGGTGGTCAGGCCCGGCACGACGGCGCCCGTGGGCAGCGTGCCGCAGGTCGGGCCATTTCTCGCGCCGCACGCCACCATGCTGGAGTAGTCGGTGTTGTAGTGGTCCATGCGCACACCGGTGTTCACCTGCCAGTGCTCGTTGAACTTCAGCGTGTCGAACACATAGGCGGAGGCGGTGTCGGTCTGGCCATCCGTGTAAGCGCCGTTCTGGCCGTAGATCAGGCCCTTCACGTCCCAGTTCGGGTCGTACAGATTGGCGGCCGGCCAGGTCGTGCCATTGAGCGGGACGATGCCGATGGTGGTGGCTTTTTCCTGCGTCAGCTCGATGCCGGTGCTGAGATTGTGCGTGATGGCGCCGGTCTGGAAATTCCAGGTGAGGTTGGCCTGGTCGGTGATGATGCGGTTGGACTGATGCTTGAACGTCGGGTTGCTGCGCGCAATGGTCCAGGTGGACGGGTCGTTCGGATTGGGCGTGAGCAGATTGGCTGCGGTACCCATGAACGAAGTCAGCAGATAGTCCTCGGCGGTGCGTCCCCAGCGGAAGGTGTTGTGGAACACCATCTGGTCGTTGATGTCGTGCTCGATGCGCGCGGTGAACATGTCGGCTTCGACGTGGTCATGGTCCGCCGTGGTGCCGTAGAAGTTGGACGAATCCACTTCCGGCGCGTTGGTGAGGAACGGGCGCTTCGGATCCGGGCTGGAATAGCCGGGCAGGCCGATCGTGGGCACGCCGCCATCGGGCACGTTGTTCTGCTTGATGTGCATGTAGTCGAGGTACACGCGGGTGGCCGTGCCCAGGCCGAACGCGAAACTCGGCGCGACGCCCCAGCGGTTGTTCTCCACTTTGTCGCGACCCGGCACGCCAAAGTCCTGGCCCATCACGTTGAGGCGGAAGGCCGAGCTGGTACTGACCACCTGGTTCCAGTCGACGGTGGCGCGACGCTGGTCGGCGCTGCCATAAGCGACGGTCGCGCTCACGCCGTTGCCGAGCTCGGGCTGCTTGCTGACCATGTTGATGGCGCCGGTGGGCGCGGTGCGGCCGTTGTCGGTGCTGGCCGGGCCCTTGATCACTTCCACCGACTCGGTGTTGAAGATGTCGCGCGAGATGGTGCCCAGGTCGCGCACGCCGTCGACGAAAATGCTGCCCGAGGTATCGAAGCCGCGCATATAGATAGCATCACCGGTGGAGGTGGTGCCGTTCTCGCCGACGTAGAACGTGCCCACGCCCGGGGTGTTGCGCAATGCCTCGGTCAGCGTGGTGGCGCCCTGCTGCAGGAACAGGTCCTTGCTGATCACGGTCACCGTCTGGGTGGTATCGAGGATCGGCTGCGTGTACTTGGACGAGGAGAGGTTGTCGATCTTGTAGTCGCTGACGGCCGAGGCTTCCACCGACACGCCTGGCAGGTTCTTGGGTGAGTTGGCAGCGCCGGTGGGCGAGGTGGTCGTGTTGGTGGTGGCGTTGGCGACATCCGCCGGCGTGTCCGCAGCCAGGGCAGGATGGCTCATCGCCAGGCCGGTCATCAGAGTGGCTGTCGCAACACTCAGGGCGTTGCGGGTTACGGGATGCTTGCGGCTCTTTATGTGGGCCATGGGTAGCTCGTCGAATGGAGGGGGCGATCAGCCGAAGCTGACCGGGGTGGATCGACGAGTAGCGGCGGCGGGCGTCGATGGCGGCATAAGTCGGGGAAACAGGGGTTGGGAGCCTTGCTGCCTGATCGGGTGGTCCATCACCAGTAAGAACCCGCCGGCAAACATTTCCTAAATGTTATTGGCAATGAGAATGAGTTGCAATTAGTTGCGAAGAATTTTGCTGTTCTGGCCCTCAGACCAAGGTGGAAGGGGCGGGAGCGTGGGTATGGCGTACCCTCTCCCCCCTGTTGGCGAGGAGTCGAGCGATGCGGATACTGGTGATTGGCGCGGGGGCTACCGGCGGCTATTTCGGTGGGCGCCTGCTGGAGAGCGGGCAGGACGTGACGTTCCTGGTGCGCGAGAAGCGCGCAGCCCAGCTGGCCGAGCACGGGCTGGTGATACGCAGCAGCCTGGGCAATGTCAGCCTGCCGAATCCGGCGACGGTACAGGCCGGCGACCTGCGCGGGACGTATGACCTGATCCTGCTGAGCTGCAAGGCCTATCACCTGCCGCAGGTGATCGAGGACATGGCCCCCGCGGTGGGGCCACAAACTGCGATTCTCCCGGTCCTCAACGGCATGCGGCATCTGGACCTGCTGGATGCGCGCTTTGGTGCGCAGCGCGTGCTCGGCGGCCAGTGCGTGATTGCGGCTACGCTCGATGCCGAAGGCACGGTGCGTCATCTCAACCAGTCGCACAGCGTGACCTTCGGCGAACGCGACGGCGAGCGATCAGAACGCGTCGAACGCATTCTCGGCTCGATGTCCAAGGCCAAATTCGAGCCGCGCCTGAGCACCACGATCTTGCAGGACATGTGGGATAAATGGGTGTTTCTCGCCTCGCTCGCCGGCATCACCTGCCTGATGCGCGCGCCKGTGGGCGACATCATGGCGGCATCCGGTGGGGAGCCGGCAATCCTGCAATTGCTGGAAGACTGCCGCAGCGTGGCCGAGCACAACGGGCGCGCGCCGGGCGACGCGGTAATGGCGCGCGCGCGTGGCGTGCTCACTGAGAAGGGCTCGGCCCTGAGCGCCTCGATGATGCGCGACCTGGAGCAGGGTGGGGCGATCGAGGCGGATCACATCGTGGGCGATTTGCTGGCGCGTTCGGATGCGGCGGCGGATTCGTTGCCGATGTTGCGGACAGCGTATGCGCATCTGAAGGCGTATGAAGTGCGTCGCGCGCGGGGCAGGTAAAGCTGCCGTCGCCTCTCTCCTGTGGGAGCGCACCCTGTGCGCGACGGCCTCATGCAACGGCCTCGCTCGAGGTTGCGGTCGCGCACCAGTGCGCTCCTACAGGGGGAGGGGGTCGCAAAACGGCAGTCATTGTAGGAGCGCACTTGTGCGCGACAACCTCATGCACGGATATCGCCGCGGCGCTGCGTCGCGCACAGGGTGCGCTCCCACAGGTGTTTCCCGGGATTTGGAAAAGACGTCCAAAAGAAAAGGGCGCTGCATGATGCAGCGCCCTTTCTTGTTGCCGATGCCGAAGCCTCAGCGGTGAGGCATTACCAGATCTTCACCTGCTYCTCGCCCGAACGCACCATCGTGTCGCCCGGCTTGCACTGGTAGGCGGTGGCGAAGGCTTCCATGTTCGACGGAGCGCCCATCGCGCGCAGCGAGGCCGGTGCATGCGGATCGGTGTTGAGACGGAGCAGCGCTTCCTTCTCGCGCACGCTGCCGCGCCACACGCGGGCCCAGTTCAGGAAGAAGCGCTGGTCTTCGGTATAGCCGTCGATCTTCGCGGCGGCTTCCTGCGGGTTCTTCTTCAGCGCTTCCTGCAGGGCGTCGTACGCCACGTTCAGGCCGCCCAGGTCGGCGATGTTCTCGCCCAGGGTCAGCTGGCCGTTGACGTGCACATCCGGCTTGTCCTTGATCGGCGCGTAGTCGTTGAACTGCGCGACGAGCCTGGCGGTGCGGGCCTCGAACTTCTCTTTGTCTTCCTTGGTCCACCAGTTGGCGTTGTTGCCTTCGCCGTCGAACTGGCTGCCTTCGTCGTCGAAGCCATGGCTGGCTTCATGGCCGATCACGGCGCCGATGCCGCCGTAGTTGATCGCGTCGTCGCCGTTGGCATAGAAGAACGGCGGCTGCAGGATCGCGGCCGGGAAGTTGATCGTGTTGTCGGTCGGGTTGTAGTAGGCGTTGACCGTCTGCGGGGTCATGCCCCATTCCTTGCGGTCGGTCGGCTTGCCGATCTTGTTGAGGTCGTACTGGTAGTTGAACTTGGCGGCGGCCATCACGTTGCCGTAGTAGTCGCCCTGCTTCAGATCCAGGCCCGACCAGTCACGCCACTTTTCCGGGTAACCGATCTTGGGCAGGAAGGTGTTCCACTTGGCGATCGCCTTTTCCTTGGTTTCGGCGCTCATCCAGTCGAGGTTCTCGATGCGGGCCTTCAGCGCGTTGCGCACGTTGGTCACCAGCTCTTCGGCGCGCTGCTTGGCTTCGGGCGTAAACACCTTGGCCACGTACAGCTGGCCCAGGGCTTCACCCATCGACTCGTTGACACCGCCGAGCACGCGCTTCCAGCGCGGCTTCTGCTCCGGCTGGCCGGACAGCGTCTTGCCGTAGAAGTCGAAGCGGGCGTCCTGGAAGGCCTTGCTCAGCAGCGGCGAGGCATCGTCGATGGTGTGGAAGCGCAGGTAGGCCTGCCACTGGTCAGCCGGCGTGCTGGCCAGCATCTTGTCGAACTGGGCGAAGAACTTCGGCTGCGACAGCGAGAAGCCCTTGTCGACGGTCACGCCCTGGGCCTTGAAGAAATCTTCCCAGTTGAAGTGCGGGGTG
This sequence comes from Dyella sp. 01N36, assembly GCF_056399745.1. NCBI lineage: Bacteria > Pseudomonadati > Pseudomonadota > Gammaproteobacteria > Lysobacterales > Rhodanobacteraceae > Dyella > Dyella sp. 01N36. The sequence continues at coordinate 4,058 of NZ_JBFTRY010000109.1, read as the reverse complement.
ATCTTGTCCGCTTCCTTCAGGGTGACGAAGTGGTACTGGTTTTCCGGGGTACGCAGTTCCACCGGCGCCAGCGAGGCGGCGGCCAGCTGCGTTTCGAACGCGAGCACCTGGGCGGCCTGCTTCTTCGCATCGGCTTCGGATACGCCGGTCAGTTCCAGCACCTTGACGATGTGCTCGACGTAGGCGTCGCGGATTTCCTTGTACTTCGCGTCGGTGTAGTAGTCCTTGGTCGGCAGACCCAGGCCAGCCTGCTGGGTGAAGCCGATCTGCATCTTGGCGTCCTTGAAGTCCGCGCCGGAGCCGAACTGGAACACCTGCATGTCACCCGTGGTGAAGTTCTGGGTGAGGTAGTTGGCCACGTCCTTGCCGGACTTCAGCGCGGCAATGGCATCGAGCTTGGGCTTGATCGGGTCGAAGCCAGCCTTTTCGATGGCAGCGTCGTCCATGCCCGAGGCGTACAGGTAGCCGATCTTCTGCTCGATGGAGCCAGCCTGCGCGTTGGCGGCGCCCTTGGCGGCGTCGTCGACGATCTGGTGCTGGGTATTGAGGCTGTCTTCGGCCAGCTTGTCGAACGCGCCCCAACGGCTGCGGTCGTTCGGGATCGGGTTGGCGGCGACCCACTTGCTGTTGACGAAACCGTTGAAGTCCTGGCAGGCCTGGATGTTGGTGTCCAGGTCGGCGATGTCGAACACGCTCTTGGGCGCGGCAGCTGCCATGGCGGCAGTGCTGGCGGCGGCAGGCGCGGTGCTGCTGGCGGCCGGGGCCTTTTCGGCATCGTCGTGCTTGCCGCAGGCGCTGAGCGACAGCGCCAGGCTCACGGCGAGCGCAATGGGCTTCATATACGGTTTGGTCATGGAATTCCCCTGTGGGTCGTTGGCCGCGTTCGGCAGCCGATGGTGGTAACCATTGTGTGCAGCTCTGGGCGCCTGTCCTGATGGGGGACAGGTTCCAAGGGCTACCCGGACGGTATCTCGGACTTTTGAGGCTAGGCCGCAAGTCACGGGGGAGACAGTGTCAAAGGTCAGGGGGTTGGTGCAAGCAGGGGGGTTGGGTTGGCGCCGCGGCGGCTGGGGGCAGAGGCCCTTGGTTGACGGCGGACCTTCGGGTGCGCGGGGGCGATGAGGGGCGGTACGACCGTGTCTCGCATCGATGCAACGAAGCCGTCATCCCGGCGCAGGCCGGAGGCGCTCTTCAACAGCCGCATGGCTGGTCATCCAGTGTCGTCAGTCTTCGGTTGTCGCCTCGAGGCCAGGGTGCCGCCTACGCGGCGGGCGTTTCGAACGGCTGCCGCCGCTCGAGTCACTTTTCTCTTGCTGGCCCAAGAGAAAAGTAACCCAAAGAGAATGGCCTAAAAGAGCAAGGGCTCGTAGCGTCGTGTTGGATACGATCTTCTGTCGCTTGAGGGTATCGGAAGCGTGGCGATCGTCCGACATGCGTCGCCGCTACGCCGCAACGCGCCATGGCGAAGAGGACTTAAAGCATTGCGTTCCTTTGCTGTCTTTTGGCGATGATTCTCTTGAGAGCCAGAGTTCTTTCGCCACGACAGAAAGGTCGAGATCGACACTCGCAATCCCGCTCTAATCGACAGTCTCACTGCGCTTGCAGTCACACGCCGCAAATCGCATGAAAATACGATGGTCGCTGTTATTCGCCTGTCACTTCGCAAGCCTATGGTCCGTGGCATCCGCGCTTGAGGGGAAGCGCATCACCGCGACCGTAGGGAGCCCTCCATGCGAAACAACCTCGCTGTTTGCATTGCCGCGTGCGTACTCAGTCTTTCTGCCGTTTCCCTCGCTCAACTTCCCGTGCATGCCGAAGCGTTCACCGATGCCAGCCTGCATCATGGCGGCGGTGATGGGGACGTCCATACGTCTACGCCGATCAAGCACCTGGTGGTGATCTTCCAGGAGAACGTTTCCTTTGATCATTACTTTGGCACCTACCCGTATGCCGCCAACGGCAAGGGTGAGCCGACGTTCTATGCGCGCCCGTTCACGCCGCACGTGAACGGTTACGACAACAAGCTGCTCACGCATAACCCGAACCAGGCGAACAGCGCGAATGGCACGGGTGCGATCAATCCGTTCCGCCTGTCGCGCGCTCAGGCGGCGACCGCCGACCAGGATCACGCCTATGGTCCGGAACAGAAGGCGTTCAATGGCGGCGCGATGGACCTGTTCCCGAAGTTCACCGGTACCGGCGAGACGTTGCCGGGTGCGACGCCGGATGAGGAAGGCACCGGCCAGGTGATGGGCTATTACGATGGCAACACCGTCACCGCCATGTGGAACTACGCGCAATCGTTTGCGCTGAACGACAACAGCTACAACACCACGTTCGGTCCGTCCACGCCGGGCGCGATCAATCTGATCTCGGGTCAGACCAACGGCGTGACACAGACGCTCAACGGCACCGGCAATGAAGTGGCCGATGGCCAGGGCGGCCTGACCTTGATCGGCGATGCCGATCCGATCGGCGACGTGTGTTCTTCGCCCACAGGCAATCAGGTGCAGTTCGGCGGCAAGAACGTGGGCGACCTGCTCAACCAGGCGGGTTTGACCTGGGGCTTCTTCGAAGGCGGTTTTGACCTCACCCAGGTCAATGCGAATGGCAGCACCGGCTGCGCGCGCAAGACCACCTCGACGGTGACGCAGGCGAACGAGAGCGACTACATCCCGCATCACCAGCCGTTCCAGTACTACACCAGCACGGCCAACCCGACGCATGCGCGCCCCACGTCCGTCAAGACCATCGGCCATCAGGGCGACGCCGGCAATCACCAGTACGACATCAATGACTTCTACGCGGCCGTGCAGGCGGGCAACTTCCCGTCGGTGAGCTTCCTCAAGGCGCCGGGTTACCAGGATGGTCATGCCGGTTATTCGGATCCGCTGGACGAGCAGCAGTTCATCGTGCGCGTGATCAACTTCCTGCAGCAGCAGCCCGATTGGCGCGATACCGCCGTGGTGATCGCCTATGACGACTCCGATGGCTGGTACGACCATCAGGCCGCCCCGCGCATCAATGCTTCAAGCACGTCGTCCGATGCGCTCGATGGCGCGGGCCTGTGCAAGGCGCGCGGCACGCTGCCGGGCACCAACAGCAAGGGCCAGCCGGTGCAGGGACGCTGCGGCTTCGGTCCGCGCCTGCCGCTGCTGGTGATCTCGCCGTGGGCCCGCAGCAATCATGTGGACCACACGCTGACCGATCAATCGTCGGTGACGCGTTTCATCGAAGACAACTGGCTGCGCGGTGAGCGTCTTGGTGGCGGTTCGTTCGACAGCGTCGCCGGTTCGCTGGTGCCGATGTTCGACTTCTACCAGCCGTTCCCGGACCAGCGCCGCCTGATCCTGGACGAACAGACTGGCCAGCCGGTGAAGCAGCCCAAGCCGTGGCCGTGGTCCGGCCTGCCGCACGGGCACGAGCACGGCTAAGCTCTAAACGCTTGCATGGCACGCCCCGGACGATGGTCCGGGGCGTTTCGTTTTTCCTGCTCGGAGGTGCTGAATCTTGCATCCCTCGCGTCGTCGATTTCTCCAGGGCATGGGCTTGCTCGCGGGCACGGGAGCATTGCGTGCGTTCGGCGCGCCCATGCACATGGCCATGCCGGCTGCGAAGGGCAGCGGACTTTGCAAGCATGCCGTGGCCGACCAGACCAGCGTGCCGCGCCTGCTCGACCCGTCGCGGCTGACACCCTTCGTCGATACGCTGCCGCGGCCGGAAGTGCTGCATCCGAAGGCGGGAACCGCACTACGCATTGCGATGCGCGAAAGCGAACAGCGCCTGCATCGCGATCTGCCACCCACCCGCCTGTGGACCTATGGCGACAGCATGCCTGGCCCCACTATCGAAGCACGCAGCGGCGTCCCGGTGCGCGTGGAGTGGAGCAATCGACTTCCGCTCAAGCACTTCCTGCCGATCGATCATCACGTCTGCGGCGCGGAGCCGGATAAGCCGGAAGTGCGTGGCGTGGTGCATGTGCATGGCGCGCGCGTGCCTGCCGCCGACGACGGCTATCCCACCGACTGGATGGTGCCCGGCCAGTCGCGCGCCCAGAC
>NZ_JBFTRY010000108.1:0-12108 GCF_056399745.1 Dyella sp. 01N36 | reverse complement strand
CTCTTTCGCCTGCTCGGGAATCTGCTTTTCCACCAGCGGGGTGCGTACGAAGCCGGGGCAGATCACGTGCGAGCGCACGTTGTGCGCGGCGCCTTCCTTCGCCAGCGTGCGCGCCAGACCCAGCAGGCCGTGCTTGGCGGTGACGTAGGCGGACTTGAGCTTGGAGGCTTCGTGCGAATGCACCGAGCCCATGTAGATGACGGTGCCGCCGCGGTYGTCCTTGTACATGTGCTTGAGCGCGGCCTTGGTGGTGAGRAAGCCGCCRTCGAGATGGATGGCMAGCATCTTTTTCCAGTCGGMGAAGGCGAACTGCTCGATCGGATTGATGATCTGCACGCCGGCGTTGGAAATGAGGATATCCAGGTGACCAAACTGCGCGACCACCTTGTCGGTGCCGGCGTTGACGGCGTCTTCGTTGGTCACGTCCATCGCGATGCCGATGGCCTTGCCGCCTGCCGCATTGATCTCGTTGGCCGCTGCGTCGGCCGCTTGCTGGTTGATGTCGGCGATGGCGACCGCCGCACCGTTCTTCGCGTAAAGCTCTGCAATGGCCTTGCCCAGCCCACTGGCCGCGCCAGTGATGAGTGCCACCTTGCCGTCGAGACTTGCCATAACCACTCCTGTCGATGGGGAACGGGGAAAGCAGAAACGGTTGTCAGGCTGTCACAGCCTGGGGTGTGCATCCATAAGACGAATGGACCGCGTGTCTTTTATTCCGTCATTCCGGCGTAGGCCGGAATGACGAGCGGGTCCTATCGCCTCAACGCACACCTTCCGACAGATAGGTATAGCCGGTGAGACCTTCATTCAATGTGACAAACAACTGCTCCGCTGCGGCACCTTCGACACCCGCCGCCGCGATACGTTCGCGGTAGCTGCGACGCAGGGCTTCCAGGTCGTAACCGACGTAGTCGAGCATCAGGTCGGTGGTGTCGCCTCGGCGCTTGTGCGCGAAAACATACGAATCGCCGTCGACGCGCACATTCACCGCGTCGGTGTCGCCGAACAGGTTGTGGATGTCGCCCAGCGTCTCCTGATAGGCACCGACCATGAAGATGCCGAGGCGATAGCTTTCGTCTTCTTTCAGGGCATGCAACGGCAGGCTCACGTCCACACCTTCGGCGTCGACATAGTCATCGATGCGGCCGTCGGAGTCGCAGGTGAGATCGACGATCACGCCGCGACGCGTGGGCTCTTCGTCCAGTCGCGCGATGGGCGCGATCGGGAAGATCTGGTCGATGGCCCAGATGTCCGGCACCGATTCGAACACCGAGAAATTGGCGAAGTACTTGTCGACCAGTTTCTCGTCGAGTTCGTCCATGGCCTGTCGATGCGAGCGCTCGGCCGGCAGCAGGCGCGTGCGCACGGCATTGGCGATGGCGTAGTACATATCGTCCAGATGCGCGCGGTGTTCGAGGTTCAACTGACCCAGCGAGTACAAGGCCTGGCCTTCGGCAAGATGATGTTGGGCTTCATGGAACAGCTCCAGCGCCGGGCGCGTGTCGAGCTCGGCCCAGGTTTCGCGCAAGCGGCGCAGCACGGCCGGTTCGTGGTCGTGCGCGTCGGGGATATTGCCCTCGGGCACCGGCTCCACTTCGGTCACGTTGACCACCATCACGGCGTGGTGCGCGGTCATGGCGCGGCCGGCCTCGGTGATGATGTGCGGCGCGGGCAGGTTTTCTTCCGCCACTGCTTCGGCCAGCGACTGCACGATGGTGGAGGCGTACTGCTCGATCGAGTAGTTGATCGAGTTGTGGCTGCGCGAACGCGAGCCTTCGTAATCCACGCCCAGGCCGCCACCGACGTCGACGATGTCGAGTGGCACGCCCATGCGCTTCAATTCCACGAAGTAACGCGTGGCTTCGCGCATGCCATTGGCGATGTCGCGCACATTGGAAATCTGCGAGCCCATGTGGAAGTGCTGAAGCTTCAGCGTGTGCTTGAGCTGGGCCTGGTCCAGGCGCTCCACCAGGGTCAGCACCTGGCTGGGCGACAGGCCGAACTTGCCCTTGTCGCCGCCGGTGTTCTGCCACTTGCCGGCACCGATGGAGGCCAGTCGCACGCGCACGCCGAGCAGCGGCTCGACGTTGAGCGCCTTGGCTTCGGTGAACACGTGATCAAGTTCGGAAAGTTTTTCGATCACGATGTGCACGCGCAGGCCGAGCTTGAGGCCGATCAGCGCGAGACGGATGTATTCGCGATCCTTGTAGCCATTGCAGATCACGATGCTGCCCGGGCGCGCCATCGCCAGCACGGCCATCAGCTCGGGCTTGGAGCCGGCTTCCAGACCAAAGCCGTGTTCGCCGGCGGCCACCAGCTCGCCGGCGACGCCGCGCTGCTGGTTCACCTTGATCGGATAGACGGCCGTATAGCCGCCTGTGTAGTTCCATTCGCCGATGGCTTTGGCGAAGGCGTCCTGCAAACGCTTCAAACGATCGGCGAGGATGTCGGGAAAACGTACGAGCAGCGGCAGGCGCAGGCCTTCGGCGCGGGCGCGATCGACGATGACCGGCAGCGACAGCGCCGGGCCGGTGGCGCCCTTGGGACGCATCACGATATGGCCGGCTTCGTTGACGTCGACATAGCCATCGCCCCAGTGCGGAACGGCGTAGGTATGACGGGCAGCGTCGATGTTCCAGTGCTTCGACATGGAGGGCTCCTTGTTTTACGGGTGTAACACCCTGGACATGTCGTCGCAGCGGCGAGCCTTGACGAAACAAAGTCAGCCGGGCCGGAAGCCTCGCACGCCGCGGGGCCGCGGCTGACCTGGCGTACCGCGGGCGGCTAAGCGCGGCGGTACGGACGGCTATTGTAACGGCCTCTTGTGACAATGTGCCGAAGATCCGGGCATCTGCGGGCACCCCAGAGACCCCGTTCGGCTACAATTACGGATTCTTTGAACCCATCTTTTCGTCAGGAACATCCCCATGTCGCAGCATCCCAGCTGGTTCACCGAAGCCCACCAGGCCTCCGGCTCCTCCATCGGCTACCGCGTGGAGAAGCTGCTGCACGCCGAGAAAACGCCGTTCCAGACCATCGAGATCTACCAGACCACCGACTGGGGCAACCTGATGGTGATCGACGGCTGCGTGATGCTGACCAGCCGCGACAATTTCCTCTATCACGAAATGATGACGCACCCGGCCCTGTTCACCCATGCGCGCGCCAAGCGCGTGGTGATCATCGGCGGCGGCGACTGCGGCACGCTGCGTGAAGTGCTCAAGCACGAGGAAGTGGAGCACGCGGTGCAGGTGGAAATCGACGAGCGCGTGACGCGCCTGGCCGAGCAGTATTTCCCGGAACTGTGCGACTCCAACAACGATCCGCGCGCCGAGCTGCTGTTCATCGACGGCATCAAGTACATGGCCGAAGCCGAGCCCGAATCGCTCGACCTGATCATCGTGGACTCCACCGACCCGGTCGGCCCGGCCGAAGGCCTGTTCAACGCGGCCTTCTACAGCAGCTGCTACAAGGCCCTGCGCCACGGCGGCATCCTGGTGCAGCAGTCCGAATCGCCGATTGCGCACCTGGAGCTGATCAAGTCGATGCGCTCGGCCATGCGTACCGCCGGCTTCAGCGCGGTGAAGACGCTGCCGTTCCCGCAGCCGTGCTACCCCACCGGCTGGTGGAGCTGCACCATGGTCCGCAAGGGTGGCGATCTGGCCGGCTTCCGCGAGCGCGGCGCACTGAGCAAGAACTTCCCGACCCGCTACTACAACGCCGATATCCACAAGGCGGCGCTGGCCCAGCCGGAATTCATGCGCGAAGCACTGGGCGAGTAAGTTTTGCCGGTTCCCCGAACCCGGTGCGGCAACGCACCGGGTTTTTTCGTTTCTGGACCCGCTTAGAACAGCGTCTGGCGCGCCTTGGGCATCAACACCAGCACCAGCGTGGCCAGCGGCCCGAGCACCAGCGACAGCAGAAACCACAGCAGGCCGCTGCGGTTCTTGCCCTGGGCGAGGCCTGCGTTGATCAACGCCAGCGTGCCCCAGCCCACGAACCAGGGCGCCGCACGGCCGTCGGCCAAAAAGGAAATGTCGTTCACGTGGTTTTCTCCTGTGCTGCGCAGGATGACGTATCACCCCGGGGCGTCGCGAAGCGGCCATGCTAACAAGCTGGGACGCATTCTCCCGCCCGTCGCGTCCAGCGGATCAGGCGAGCTTAATCCTTGGACGTTATCCTGATTGTTGGCTCAGTGTAAGGACTACTCGATGCTTGGACGGCGCTTCTTCACATTTGCCCTGCTGCTGGCCGCGGCCTGTGACCCGGCTTTGGCGGCCAAGGCCCCCGCAAAAACGCCGCCCGCTGCCACGGATGCCACCTCGCCCGCCCGCCGCCAGGCGCTGCTGCAATACCAGAAGGATCTGGTCAGCGTGACCGCCCCGCAGGCCGATCCGATCCCGCTGATGGGCGCCGCCTTGCTGGCCCGGCCCCTGTCGGACCAGCCGGATTTCAACAGCTACCACACCCTGATCGACCGGGCTGCGGCCGCCCAGGGAGCCGGCCCGGAGATCAGCTGGGCCCGCCTGAGCGACTGCGACGCCAAGGCCTCGGACTGTCCCAACGCCGACGCCGTGGCCAAGCTGGTGCAGCAGGCGCCGGACAACGCGGCCGTGTGGCTGCTCAAGCTGGGCCAGGACCTGYGCGACGGCAAGAACGACGACGCCCGCCAGGATCTCGCCAAGGCGGCCGCCGCAAAGATTTACGACGACTACACCGGGGCGACGCTGAAGGCGTTGTCGAGCACGGTGACCGTGCTGCCGCCGCCCACCAACGTGGTGGGACCACTTTCGGCCACCAATGGGGCCGACGTGCAGCTGACCCTGGTATTCGGTCTGGCCGAAGGCCAGCCGCAGCCTGCCCTCCAGGCCACCGCCCGCCTTTGCGAAGAGAACGCCGACAAACCCCAGATCAAGGCGGATTGCCTGACCCTGGGCAAACTCTTGGAATGGGGCTCGAGCCCGCTGGCCCGTTCCCTTGGCCTGCATCTGCGCGAAGTACTGGCCGACGATGCATCCCAGCAGGAAGACGCCAAGCGCCTGCGCCGCAACCTGGTGTGGCAGGTGCAGAGCTTCTCCCAGCTCTCCGTGCGTGCCAAGGGCGATACCGCCGTGGCCCAGCATCTGCTCAAGCTGGCCCGCTCGGGCGGCACCCAGATGAGCCTGGTGCTCACCGCCTTGCACGACTACAACATGCCCGTCGATGCGCCGTCCGAATGGGAGCCGACCAAGGCCGGCTGATCGCCACGCCGATCCAGGCAACGCCAGCCCTGCAGAAGGACACTCATGCTTGCGTCGACGCCCCGGCCATCGTGTAGGCTGGGGCCCGGCTTGGACACTGGGGCGGCATCATGCTGACGGTACTGGTAGCAAGCAGCAAAGGCGGTTGCGGCAAGAGCACGCTGGTCACGCAATTGGCCTCGCACTGGGCGCAGGATGGCAAGCACACCGCCATCGTCGACGCCGACCGGCAGAAGTCTGGTTTCCGCTGGGCAGCCAATCGCCCTGACAACGTCCCCGGCGTTCTGGCCGTGGAAGGCGGCCGCCGCTCGATGGAAAAACTCCCTCCCGATACGCAGCGCGTACTCATCGATACGCCGGCGGGCTCGCAGGAAAAAGACCTGGAGCCCTATCTGGAGAAAGCCGACATCGTGCTGGTGCCGGTGCTGCCGTCAACCTTTGACCTCGATGCCACGTTCGGCTTTCTCGAGGAACTCAAGCAGATCAATCGCGTCAAACGAGGCAAGTTGCCGGTGGGCCTGGTCGGCAACCGCCTCAAGCCGTGGACCAACGCCAGTCAGGACGCGATGTCGCAGCTGTCCGAGCAGGCGCCGTTTCCGCTGGTGGCGCAGTTGCGTGACAGCCAGGCCTATGTGCTGCTGACGGCTCTGGGCAAAGGGATCTTTGATTACGGGTCGGAAAACGTGCGTAGCCATCAGGAAGACTGGAAACATCTGCTCCGCTGGATCAAGCGCCAGCACTGAATGGTCTAACCGTGATCCGGTGCGGCCAAACGGTGCTCTGTTCTGCTCAGCGAGGGTGGCATGATGTCCAGCAAGTCGGCGAGGTGGGAGGCGCGGCGTTGCGCAGGCGGTTGGCCTGGGCCCGTCGAGCATCGCGACCCGCGGGCCCACGGAAGCAGTGGCCCTGTCACTGCGTAGTACAGCGTATTACCAGGAGCCAACCATGCACGAACTCATCCTGTTGCGTCACGCCGAAGCTCAGCCGGCTCCCACCGGCGGCGACGACCACAGCCGGCGCCTGAGCGGACGCGGGGAGCAGGAAGCCAAGGCCGCCGGCAAGTGGCTGGCGTCGCACGGCGTGAAGCCCGACCGCGTGCTGTGCTCGCCTTCCGAGCGTACGCGCGCCACGGCGGCGCTGGCCCTGGCCGCGTACAGCTACGTCCCGGTCACCGAGTTTGCCGACGACATCTACGACGCCACGCCCGGCGAACTGCTGGCCCTGCTGGACCAGCACGGCGATGCCGGCACGGTGGTCCTGGTCGGCCACAATCCCGGCATCGAACGGCTGGTGGCGCTGCTGGTCGAAGGCCGTTCCGACGAATTCCGCGGCATGCCGCCCGCGGCCCTGGCCGTGCTTCATCTCGATGGCGCACTTGAACCCGGCAACGCCCGCCTGGATGCTTTCTGGTCCCCATGAGTTTGCCGTACGTCAGCTGCTGTCTTGTGCTGTTGTTGCTCACCCTGCTGCCGGCACAAGCAGCGGATTACCGCATCGATCCGGCCCGCTCGCATGCCGACTTCGGCGTGAAGCTGTTCTGGCTGACCCAGCTCAACGGCCGCTTCCAGGAGATCGATGGCGACGTCACGCTCAGCAGCCTGCACGACACCGCCGTCGTCGACGCCCATATCACGGTGGAGAGCATCCACATGAACTCTGACCGCATCCGCCGCTGGGTGTTGGCGCCGGAGTTTTTCGATGCGTCGCGTTTTCCTTCGATCCATTTCGTGTCCGAACCGATTTCGCTCGCCATGCTGGAGAAAGGCGGCGACCTGGACGGCGAGCTGACCATGCGCGGCGTCACCAAGCCGGCGCATTTCGAAGTACTGCCCTCGCACTGCCCGCTCGACTTGCCGCAGCAATGCGTGATCTCGGTGCGCGGCACCATCCAGCGCAGCGATTTCGGCATGAGCAACCATCGCACGGCCATTTCGGACCAGGTGCAACTGGGCATGATGATTAGTCTGGATTACGCCGCGCGTTCAGCCAACACTGACTGAGTGCGCCGCGGTCTCCCGTATCATCGCGGCATGCGCCAACGCTGGATCGCCGTCTCCTTTGTGCTTGTAGCGATCCTGATCCTGTCGGGATGCAGCGTCTCGCCCTCGCGCATCCGACGCGCCGACGACGCCGTCGCCGCGGGCGTGGAGCGCCAGCTCAATTGCGGCCATCCCGACCACTGCGCCATCGCCTCGCCGCTGCTCGATGCCGCGCATCAGGCGATCAGCGATTCGACGCCCGACGAGCCGGTGCACGTGGTCACCCTGCTCAACGACAGCGAGGCGGCGATGGTCGCGCGCCTCAACCTGATCCGCGCCGCCCAGCACAGCATCGATGTGCAGACCTACATCTGGGACCAGGACGATGCCGGCCAGCTGGTGCTGGACGAACTGATCAAGGCGGCGCGACGCGGCGTGAAGGTGCGCATCCTTGCCGACCAGCTGTTCTCCTTCGGCGACCCCGTGCTGCTGGAACGGCTGGCCACGGTGCACGAGAACCTCCAGGTGCGTCTGTACAACCCGACCTTCCATGAGGCGCAGACCTCGGTGGTGGAATTCAGCGCGAGCATCGTGTGCTGCTTCATGACGTTCAACCAGCGCATGCACAACAAGCTGCTGCTGGTGGATGACACGATCGGCATCACCGGCGGTCGCAACTACCAGGACCGCTATTTCGACTGGGACAACGACTTCGACTACGTCGATCGTGACGTGATGGTGGGCGGACCGGCCGCACGAGAGATGGCCTCGAGCTTTGCGACGTTCTGGAACCACAAGCGCTCCACGCCGCTGACCCACCTGCGCGACGTCAACCACTATCTGCTCGACGACTTCCATCCCGGCCCCTTGCCGGAACCGCGCTATGCGCATCCGCAGCGCGTGGCACGCGTGGTGGAGGAAGCAGGCGACACCGACTGGATCGACGACGTGCTGGTGTCCGACACCTTGCGCACCGGCCGCGTCGATTATTTCAGCGATCTCCCGGCCAAGACCGACGAGCCCGGCAAGCGCAGCGCCCACGAATTCACCACGCACCTCATGCGCATGGTGGGCTCCGCGCAGCACGAAGTAGTGCTGCAGACGCCGTACCTGGTGATGAGCGACCGGGCCAAGGCGATTTTCGAACGGCTGCACCAGGGCGACTCGCCACCGCGCATCGTGGTGTCGACCAACTCCCTTGCCTCGACCGATGCGTTCGCGGTGTATGCGCTCTCGTACAAGCACCGCAAGCGTTATCTCAAGGATTACGGTTTCGAGATCTACGAGATGAAGCCGCATGCGGCCGGTCCGGCCGAGGACAACGCCGATGCCGCGGCCGATGAAGGTCCCCCCCCGCTTGCCCAAGGCGGCACGCAGGCGCGCCACCGGGTCGGCACGGAGCGCGGCCTGCTCGGCAGTCGCAGCACCGCGCGCCGCAACCGCCCGGCCCCGCTGACCACGACCGGCCGCCGCTTCGGCCTGCATGCCAAGTCGCTGGTAGTCGATGACGATTTCGCCATGGTCGGCTCGCACAATTTCGATCCCCGCTCGGATCACTACAACACCGAGGCAGGCGTGATCGTCTACGACGCCCGTTTCGCCAGCGAGTTGCGCGACAGCATCCTGCGCGACACGCAGCCGGAGAATGCATGGGTGATCGCAAAGCGAGAGCAGAGCAGCCTGAGCATGGCGATCGGCGATTTCTCCGCCAGCCTGCCGATCTTCGACCTGTGGCCGTATCGCTACGCCACCAGCTATGACCTCAAGGCCGGTTGCATACCGATGCGGCCCAGCGATCCGGCCTTTCTCAGCTGCTATACGCCGGTGGGCGATTTCCCCGATGTCGATGTGTCGCCGAAGCTGATCTATACGCGGTTGATTACGGCGTTTGGTGCGGGCGTGCAGGGCGTGCTGTAGCGCGAGACCTCATCTGTGGGAGCGCACCCTGTGCGCGACAACCCAACCACGAGGCAATCATCGATGCCGCAGTCGCGCACAGGGTGCGCTCCCACAGGAGACGGTGTTGCCTGGAGCTGATCGATACTCTCGCGAAAGCGTGCAGAGCGTGCCGTAACCCGGAATCTCTCGTTGTAAGAGCACCCTGTGCGCGACAGCCCCACGGTGCGGCGAACATCGAGGCCGCAGTCGCGCACAGGGTGCGCTCCCACAGGAGGCGGCGTTGCCTGGAGCTGATCGATACACGCCCGAAAACAGCGTGCAGGGCGTGTTGTAACCCGGAACCTGTTTTTGCAGGAGCGCACTTGTGCGCGACAGCCCCAGGGCGAGGTACCCATCAATGCCGCGGTCGCGCACAAGTGCGCTCCTACAAGGGTGCGGCTGTCGGGGTGTCGTCGAAGCGCATGACCAATTGGCCCATCAGACCGTTGGGGTGGTCGCCGGGGACGGCGAAGCGCCAGCGCGTTGCGGTACGCAATGCGCGGTCGTCGAGGCCTGCGTTGCCGCTGGATTCGGCTACCGCTGCCTGACCCACGCGGCCTTCGCCATCGATGCTGAGCTTCAACACCACGCGCCCGCTGGCGAAGACAGCGCGCTGCAGCCATGGCGTCGCCAGTGACGGCATGTCGATGGGCGTGAGCGTGGGCAGCTCGTCGGTGGTCCGCGCTGCTGCAGCCACGATGCGTGTACGTGCAGTCGTGGTCGGAGCTGCAGGTTCGCGTGCGGCCGGTGCGCGTGTATGACGGCGCAGGATCCGGCGGACTTTGTCGCTGCTGGCGGACGCTGCGCCTGCCGGGCCTTGCCAGTCGCCGGTGAACGTGCTGAGCCATGCCGTGCCCGCCACGCCGATCGCCAGCGCGAGCAGGCTCAGGCAGACGGTGGTGCGCAGTCGAAACATCGCGATGAGCGGGCCGAGCGGATCGCTCAGCGTTCGAGGATGGCGGTGACGCCCATGCCGCCGGCGGTGCAGATGGAAATCAGGCCACGCCCCGAACCTTTCTGCTCAAGCAGCTTGGCCAGCGTGGCGACGACGCGCGCACCGGTGGCCGCGAACGGGTGACCGGCGGCGAGGCTGGAACCATTGACGTTGAGCTTGGCCGGATCGATCGCACCCAGGGGCTGGTCGAGGCCGAGACGGTGCTTGCAGTACTCGGCGCTTTCCCATGCACGCAGCGTGCACAACACCTGGGCAGCGAATGCCTCGTGGATTTCGTAGAAGTCGAAATCCTGCAGGCTGAGTCCATGGCGCGCCAGCATGCGCGGCACCGCGACGGTCGGCGCCATCAGCAGGCCTTCGCCATGCACGAAATCGACCGCAGCCACTTCCGCATCGCGGAACCAGGCCTGCACGGTCAGGCCGCGCTTGCTCGCCCATTCCTCGGTGCCCAACAGCACGGCGGCAGCGCCATCGGACAGACCGGTGGAATTGCCTGCGGTGAGCGTGCCATGGCCGGAGCTCTTGTCGAATGCCGGCTTGAGTGAGCCGAGTTTCTCCAACGTGCTGTCGGGACGCAGGAAACCGTCGCGCTTCAGGCCGCGGAACGGCACCACCAGATCCTCGAAGAAGCCGGCGTCATAAGCCGCGGCGAGCTTGCGGTGGCTGTCCAGCGCGAGTTGATCCTGCGCCTGACGCGCGATATGCCACTCCTTGGCCATCTTCTCGCAGTGGTCGCCCATCGACATGCCGGTGCGCGGCTCGGCCACGCCGGGGAACGCCGGCTTGAGTTCCTTCAGCGAAAAACCCTGCGTGGCGGTGCGCAGCTTCTCCTGCCAGGTCTTGGCACGGTTGACCGCCAGCAGACGCTTGCGCAGGCGCTCGCCCAGCACGATGGGTACGTCGCTGGTGGTATCCGAGCCGCCCGCAATGCCCGCTTCGATCTGCCCGGTGGCGATCTTGTTGGCAATGATGATGGCGTTGTCCAGCGAGGTGCCGCAGGCGCGGGCGGTGGTGATACCCGGCGTGGTGGGCGCCAGTCCCGAGGACAGCACCGCTTCGCGCGCCAGGTTCCACTCGGAGGCGTGCTTGATCACCGCGCCCATGGCCACTTCGCCCAGCTCCACGCCGTGCAGGCCGTAGCGTTCCACCAGGGACCCAAGCACTTTCACCGACATGCCGAAGTTGCCGACATCGGCGTAGGCGGTGTTGTTGCGGCAGAACGGGATACGTACACCGCCGATCACACCGACGCGCTTGAGCGTGTTTTCCATGGCTGGAGCAGTCCGAAGAGCCGAGTCGTCAAGGCTAACCCGCCCCGGCATGCCAAGAAAGTCCAAAATGCCTCAAATGCTAGAATCCAGTTCTTTGCTGTTCGGGTTCGTCAACCGTGGAAGCACAAACACTCGTCGCCCTCCCCGTGGTCCTCGCGTTGGAGCTTTCCGCCGGTGACACGCCCTCGCACCGTACGCTGAGCCGCGATGAGGCCGCCGAACTGGCCGCGCTGGTCGCCGCCGACCTGCACACGCTGGTGCCCCAGGTGGACGAGGCCCGCCTCGCCCTGGCCGGGGCCCTGTTCGACGCGGTGGAACTGCTGCGCCCGGGTTTCCCGGTGTGGACCACGCTGGACGAGCTGGCCCGGCGCGTGCCGCGCGGCCATCTGGAGAACGTGGTGGCCTTCGGCACCCACGAGGGCCACATGCCTGCCCAGCCGCTGGAACCCGAAGCCGCCTTTGCCGATGGCCCGATGCGCCTGCTGCCGATCTCGCTGCTGGCGCCCGAAGCGCTGGCCGAGAGCCTCTCGGAAAAGCTCGAAGTGGAGCTGGTGGGCCGCGGCGAAGCCGGCGCCCGTACGGCGGACTGGCTGATGCGCACGTTTGGCGTGCGGCTGGAACACGCGCGCTACCTGAGCCGCAACGACCTGCTCGCGCTCACCTGCGTGCAATACGAACACGTCAACCTCGCGCCGCTATGGAGCCTGCTCGAGGCCGCCCTGCTC
>NZ_JBFTRY010000107.1:0-12111 GCF_056399745.1 Dyella sp. 01N36 | reverse complement strand
ACCTACGTCTGCGTTGCCTGCCAGGCGCCCTTGTTCGCGTCGGAGGCCAAATACGATTCGGGTTCCGGCTGGCCCAGTTTTTTCCAGCCACTGACGCGCAAGGCCATCAGCCTCATGCAGGACGACAAGCACGGCATGCGCCGCACCGAGGTGCGCTGTGCTGTCTGCGAGTCGCATCTGGGGCACGTCTTTCCGGACGGCCCCAAGCCGACCGGCCTGCGCTATTGCATCAATTCGGTGGCGCTGGATTTCAGCCCGTCCGGCGCCTGATGGCCAGGGCTCAGGCGTCGAGCAGCTCGCCCACGTGGGCGGCCACGCTGGTGGACAGGGCGAGCAGGTTGTAGCCACCCTCCAGGGTCGACACCACGCGACCCTGCGCGTGCGCGCGGGCCACGTCGACCAGGCGCTGGGTGATCCAGGCGTAGTCCTCGCTGCCGAGGCGCAGGTCGGCCAGCGGATCGTTGCGATGGGCGTCGAAGCCCGCCGACACCAGTAGCAGCTGCGGCTTGAACGCGTGCAGCTTGGGAATCAGCACGCCCTCCCACAGCTCGCGGAATTCATAGGAGCCATCACCGGGAGAAAGTGGTGCGTTGACGATGTTGCCCACGCCGTGTTCGTCGGCGCGGCCGGTTTCCGGATAGAGCGGCATCTGATGGCTGGAGATGAACATCACGCGCGGCTCGCGGGCGAAGATGTCCTGCGTGCCATTGCCGTGATGCACATCGAAGTCGGCGATGGCGACCCGCTTGAGCCCGTGCGCGGCGATGGCATGGGCCGCGCCGACGGCGATGTTGTTGAACAGGCAGAAACCCATCGCGCGATCGGGCGTGGCGTGGTGGCCCGGTGGGCGCACCGCGCAAAACGCCATGCCACCCTCGGCTCCCAGCACCGCATCCACCGCTGCGACCACGGCGCCGGCCGCCCGCAGGGCGGCTTCGGCCGAGCCGGGCGACATCAGGGTGTCTTCGTCGAGGCGCACCGTGCCTTGCTCGGGCGTGATCGCGAGGATGCGGTCGACATGCTCCGGTGTGTGCACCCGCAGCAACTGCTCGCGCGTGGCGCGCGGCGCTTCCACTCTATCGAGTGCCGCAAAGCGGTCCTGATCCAGCGCCTGCAGCACCGAGCGCAGGCGCGAGGGCGACTCAGGCTGGGCCGGACCGGGATCGTGCTGCAGGCAGCTGGCGTGGGTGTAGAGCCGCAGCATCGAGGGTCACGCCTGGGGCTTGCGGCGGCGCTCGTGCTGCCACAGCACTTCGCCGTGGCCACTGGCACGGGCCAGCACGCGCGCGAGCACAAACAGCAGGTCGGACAGGCGATTGAGGTAGCGCTGCGCTTGCGGGCGGACTTCTTCCACGCGACCCAGCGCAATCACCTCGCGCTCGGCGCGTCGGCACACCGTGCGTGCCAGATGGCAGCAGGACGCGGCCATGCCGCCGCCCGGCAGGATGAAATCCTTCAGCGGCGGCAGCGGATCGTTGAAGTGATCGAGTACTTGCTCGAGCTGGTCGATATCGGCGTCATGGACCATCGCCATGCCCGGGATGCAAAGCTCGCCGCCCAGGTCGAACAGGTCGTGTTGCACCTGGGTAAGCGTTTCGCGCACATCCTCGCCCACGCCATCGCAGGCCAGCACCATGCCGATCGTGCTGTTGAGCTCATCGACCGTGCCGTAGGCACCAACGCGCAATGAATCCTTGGCGACGCGCGAACCGTCGCCCAGACCGGTGCTGCCGTCGTCGCCCGTGCGCGTGTAGATCTTCGAAAGACGGTTACCCATCGCGGCTTGCCTATGGAGATCAGTGCGACAGCTTGGAGGAATCAGCGTGACCGAGCATGCGCGACAGCTGCACCACCAGGCCATGCACCACCAGACCCAGCGCCACATAAAGCACCGTGGTCTCGAGGAAGAAGCCGTACCAGTCGACCATGTTCTCGAACCATGCGGCGAAGCTGCGCGGCTGCGGCACGGTGCTGCTCAGCCAGTAGTAGCTGCCGTTGGAGATGACGTAGCAGGCGAGCCAGCTGCCCAGCAGGGCGGCCACGGTGAAGCCGAGGCTGCGCGCGTTGAGGCCCAGCTTCTGGCCGGCCAGCCAGCTGCCGCCCAGCCACAGGCTGGCGTATGCCGGGACCAGGGCCCAGTAAGCCGCCGAGACGCAGTAGTGATCCCAGAAACTGATGCCCTGGTTGCTGATGACCAGGTAGTCCACCAGCACGGCCTCGGCCAGCAACAGGGGCAACGCCCAGCGCACTGAGCCGCGCAGCCAGAAGCYGGCCAGGAAGAAGATGCCCCACGAGGCATCCCACACATCGTGATGGAACAGCGAAAGGTGAATACGGGTCGCGGCCATCACCACGGCCAAGGCCAGGAAGATGCCTAGGCGCTGGGTCTGCGTCTTAGCCATGAGCTGCTCCAAAAAGGTCGCGTCGAATGCAAGCGGCAAGTCTATCGCAATTGGGCAGAGTCAAGCCCGGGGTCCAGCGGCTCGCTGTCGTCGGGCCTTCCACACGTCATAGTTCAGAGCATCCCCGGCGCGTATCATGCGGCGCCATGACGAACTCATCCTCCCAGCCTGCTGCCACGCGGCCGGTGCTCATCGTCGGCGGCGGACTGGTCGGCGCCAGCCTGGCCATCGCCCTGGACGCGGCCGGCATCGATGCCGTGATGGTCGAAGCGGCGGCGCCACGCATCGGCGATCAGCCCAGCTACGACGAACGCAACCTCGCCCTGGCGCGCGCTACCGTGAACGGCCTCACTGCCATTGGCGTGTGGAAACACGCCGCGGCCCAGGCCACGCCGATCCATCACATCCACGTCACGCGGGCCGGCGAGTTCGGCAGCGTGCAGATGGATGCGGCGCGGCAGGGCGTGGATGCCCTGGGCTGGACGCTGCCTGCGCGCGAACTGGGCGCGGCACTGCTGCGGCGGCTGGACGAATGCACGCGCCTGCGCCGCCTGGCGCCCGCGCGGGTGGAGTCGCTGGAGCCGGTGGCCGATGGTTGGCGCGCGCGCATCCAGACCAAGGACGAGGTCGTCGAGATCGAGACGCCGCTGCTGGTCGGCGCCGATGGCACCGCCTCGTTCGTGCGCGAACGGTTGGGCATCGAGGCGGAGCGCCATGATTATCGCCAGACCTTGTTTGTCTGCACGGTGACGCCGGAGCGCGACCACGCGCAGCGTGCCTACGAACGCTTTGCCGACCACGGACCGATCGCCCTGCTGCCGCTCGCCAATCGTCGTTGCGGACTCGTGCTCACCGTGTCGCAAGCCGAAGCCAAGGCCGTCGAAGCGATGGATGACGAGGCCTTTATCGCGCTGGCGCAAGAGCGCTTCGGTTGGCGGCTGGGGCGGCTGAGCCGTCCCGGCAAGCGCCACCCTTATTCGATCCAGCGGGTGGCGGCGCGTTCGCTGGTCTCCACGAGGGCGGTGCTGGTGGGCAATGCCGCGCAAACGGTGCATCCGATTGGCGCGCAAGGCTTCAACCTGGGATTGCGCGATGCGCTGACGCTGGCCGAGATGCTGACCAACGCCTCTGATCCGGGTTCCGAAGACTTGTTGGCGAACTACGCGGCCCGCCGTGCGCCGGATCGCGAAGGCACCATGGCGATGAGCCATGGACTGGTGCAACTGGCCTGCCTGCCGCAACCCTTGCTGGCGCCGTTGCGTTCCTTGGCCATGCTGGCGTTCGATCGCCTGCCGCCGTTGCAGCGTTTGCTGGCGCGGCGTGGCATGGGTTTCCGCGGCGAGCCGCCCAAGGCCGTGCTGGAGCGTCTGCCATGAGCGTGACATCGATCGCCCGCAGCGAATCGCGTCGTCGCGGTCCTGCGCTTGACGTGGCCGTGGTGGGTGGCGGCATGGTCGGCGCGGCGACGGCATTGGCGCTGGCGCGTGCCGGCTTTGCCACCGCACTGCTCGAGGCCCGCGCGCCGGCACCGTGGTCGGTGCAAGACGAAGTGGATTTGCGCGTCGTGGGATTGGCGCCATCGTCGATCACCTTGCTTGAGGACCTGGGCGTCTGGACGTCCATCCGCGCGTCGCGCGCGAGTCCTTATGCGCAGATGCACGTATGGGATGCCGCGAGCGGTGCGGTCATCCACTTCGATGCCGCGCAACAGGACCGCGACCTGCTTGGTTACATCGTCGAGAACAATCTCGTGCAATGGCAGCTCTGGCAGGCGCTGGAGTCCGCCGGCGTGCGTCGCCTGTGCCCCGCACAAGTCAGAGGCTACGAGGTGCTCGAGGATCGCGTGCAGCTGAGCCTGCAGGGAGCGGAGGCGGAGACGATTTCCGCACGTCTGCTGGTTGCCGCCGATGGCGCTGCCTCACCGTTGCGCGCGATGGCGGGCATCGAAACCCATGGGCGGGACTATGCGCAGCGTGGCGTGGTGGCGCATGTCACGACGGAGCGCGCGCACGAAGGCACCGCCTGGCAACGCTTTCTCGATACCGGACCGCTGGCCTTGCTGCCGCTGGCGGACGGTCGCAGCTCGATTGTGTGGTCGCTACCCGAAGCAGGAGCGCTGCGTGTACTGGCGCTCGACGATCAGGCGTTCTTCGACGCGCTCGGCGTGGCCAGCGATTTCAGGCTCGGACGCATCACCGGCGCCACCGCACGTGCGGCGTTCCCCTTGCGCCTGCAGCTGGCCGAAACCTATCAGGCCGAGCGCTTCGTGCTGCTCGGCGACGCCGCGCATGCGGTGCATCCCCTGGCAGGACAAGGCGTAAACCTGGGCTTGCGTGATGTGGTGGAACTGCGTGACACCCTGGTCGCTGCTCGCGATGCCGGCAGCGATATCGCCGCGCCCCACGTGCTGCGCCGTTATGCGCGCCGCCGCCGCAGTGCCGACACGATGGACGCGCTGGGCTTCGATGCGCTGGCGCGCATCTATGCGTGGCAGGCCTCGCCGCTGGTGGCCGCGCGTGGTCTGGGCGTGCGCCTCATCGACAAGTTGTCACCGATCAAACGCAGACTCGCGGAACACGCCGCCGGCCTGTAGACCGTTCGAAACCCCGCAACCAGGAGTGGACGTCATGCGCATTGCCCGTCTTTGCAGTTTGCTGTTGCTGTCAGGAGCCGCGTTCGCCGCGCAGGCGAAGATGGTGGAAAAGCCGGTCGAATGGACGCAGGACGGCACCACCTTCCATAGCGTGCTGGTGTATGACGATGCCGTCGCCACCAAGCGTCCCGGCCTGGTGATGGTGCCCAACTGGTATGGCGTGAACGATGGCGCCATCAAGAAGGCCGAAGGCATTGCGGGCAAGGATTACGTGATCCTGGTCACCGACATGTACGGCGAAAAGATCCGCCCGACCAACGACGACCAGGCCAAGGCCGCGACCAAGCCGCTGTATACCGACCGCGCGCTGATGCGCAAACGCATCGACCTGGCGCTGGAGCAATTGAAGGCGCAGGGCAAGAGCGCGCCGATCGACGTCAGCAAGCTGGCCGCCATCGGCTTCTGCTTCGGCGGCTCCGCCGTGCTTGACCTGGCTCGCAGCGGCGCCGACGTGGCCGCGGTGGTGTCGTTCCACGGCGGCCTGCAGACCGACGACCCGTCGCTGGCCAAGAACATCAAGGCGCGCGTGCTGGTGATGAATGGCGCCGACGACAAGGGCACCATGCCCGACGCCGACAAGTTCATGGACGAAATGCGCGGCAGCAAGGCCGACTGGCAGTTCGTGGTGCTGGGCAATGCGGTGCATTGCTTCACTGAAACCGATCAGCACAGCGCCGGGTGCGCTTATGACGAACGTGYGGCGCAGCGTAGCTATCGTTTGATGCGCGATTGGCTGCATGGGGCGTTCACGGCTACCCCTTGAAGCGCTTGGACGAGGCGCGCATGACGCGCCTCGTCGCCCGCCGCTCAGTCGAGTTCGCGCCAGTGCAGGCAGGCGCGGATGCATGAAAAAAGCAACATCAGCGCGATGACGGTAAAGCACGACATCATGAGGTAACTCGTCCAGAAGAAGGCTGGATCGAACGTCATGGAGACGTAGCGATCACTGTCGTAATGCCTGCGGCCGCTGATATCAGTGAATTGCGTGCCTTGGCAGCGCTTCATGAGGCATCGGATGGCGCCAGACGAGAGCACCCGGTAAGAAATCCAGCTGAGCGGGCCGAGCATCGTGGTCGCCACGAGCATGCCCATCAGCACGCCGCTGCGGAACCCGGGGAACGGTTTCTTCCTTTTCGCGTATCCACGCGATTCATTGACGAGCGCGATGACGACGGTGATGACGGCAATGGCGATCATCTGCCACGGCGCCAGCGCGTCGCCGTTCAGCGCTATGCGGTAGGGATGAAACGCGTCCACCATCCACTGTGGGTCGGGCTTGGGCATCATGTCGTCCTTGAACACTCGGGGAGTTCAAGAACGAGTATGGCTTGGGGTGTCGCCTCAGGAAAGGCCCGCCCGGCGCCGTCGATCGGTGACGCGGGAGTCGCGGGCCACGCGTGAAAAATCAGAAGCTGCGCTGCACCGAATAGTCCGCCAGCGTCGCCATGGCGTCGCGCCACGGCGAATCGGGCAGGGCGCGCAGTGCATCGCGTGCGGCATCGGCGTGCATCACGGCGCGTTCGTGGGTGCGTTCGAGCGCACCGGAATCGCGGATGGCGGCGATGATGCGGTCGAGCGAATCGAGGCCGCCATGTTCGATGGCGTGGCGCAGCGACTGCTTCTGTTCGGCATCGGCGCGCTGCAGCGCGTAGATCAGCGGCAGCGTCGGCTTGCCTTCGGCCAGATCGTCGCCGATGTTCTTGCCCAGGGTGCCTGCGTCCGAGGTGTAATCGAGCAGGTCGTCGGCGATCTGGAAGGCGTAGCCCAGCTGCATGCCGTAGCGGCGCAGGGCGGTGCACTGTTCCACCGGCAGGCCGCCCAGCAGGCCGCCGAGCTCGGTGGCGGCGGCGAACAACACGGCCGTCTTGCGTTCGATCACATTGAGGTAGGCAGCTTCATCGACGTCGGCGTTGCCGATGTTGAGCAGCTGCAGCACCTCGCCTTCGGCGATGGTGTTGGTGGTGTCGGCCAGGATGCGCATGATGCGCATGTCATCGAGCTCGACCATCATCTGGAACGAGCGCGAATAGAGGAAGTCGCCCACCAGCACGCTGGCCGCGTTGCCCCACAGGGCGTTGGCGGTCTTGCGGCCGCGGCGCAGGTCCGATTCGTCCACCACGTCATCGTGCAGCAGGGTGGAGGTATGGATGAACTCGATGACTGCGGCCAGCTTGATGTGATGCTCGCCGTGGTAGCCGGCAGCGTTGGCCGCCAGCACGTGCAGCATCGGGCGCAGGCGCTTGCCGCCGCCGGCAATGATGTGGTCGGCGATCTGGTTGATCAGCACCACGTCCGACGACAGGCGTTGGCGGATCAGGGAGTCGACCCGGTGCATGTCTGCAGCGGCGAGCCCTCGAACGGCGGCAAAGTCGGCAGAGCGGCGGGTGTCGGCTTGGGTCGTGGTCATGAGGCAGTCATAGCGTCGTATCACGGGATTATAGAGAGAGTTGGGCGCAAGAAACCGCCGCGACACGGCACCACGGTTGGTTTTTTGGGGTCAAACGTATAATCGGTGACTCATGCGACCCTTTTAAGAAGCCCCGGTGAGCAAACTCTCCCCACTTGAACGACGCAGCGCGCTGACCCTGGCCTGTGTGATCAGCCTGCGCTTGTTTGGCCTGTTCCTGATCATGCCGGTGTTTTCGCTGTACGCGCAGCAGATGCCGGACGCCACGCCGTGGCTGATCGGGCTGGCGCTGGGCGTGTATGGCCTGGGGCAGGTCCTGCTGCAGATACCGCTGGGCCTGTTGTCGGATCGCATCGGCCGCAAGCCGGCGATCACCCTGGGCTTGCTGGTATTTGCCGGCGGCGGCCTGGTGGCGGCCATGTCGCACGGGCTGCTGGGCATCGTGATCGGACGTGCCCTGCAGGGCATGGGCGCGGTGGCGGGTGCGGGCACGGCCCTGGCCGCCGACCTGACGCGCCATGAAAACCGCAGCAAGGTCATGGGCATCATCGGCGTATCCATCGGCGTGGCGTTTCTGCTGGCGCTGATTCTCGGTCCGCCGCTGGAAGCCGTGGCCGGCCTCTCCGGCCTGTTCGCGGCCACTTCCATCCTGGCCCTGGCGGCGCTCGTGCTGCTGTGGCTGATCGTGCCCACCCCGGAGCGGGYGTCCGCGCCGGCAGCAGCCAACTGGGCCAGTGTTTTGTCGATGTTGCGTGATGGCCGCATGCTGGTGCTCAACGGGTCGGTGTTCTTTCTGCACATGTTGTTGACGGCCAGCTTCGTGGGCTTGCCGCTGCTGTTGGCCAACCGACTGCATTTGCCGGTGAATCGTCATTGGGAGCTTTATCTGCCGGTGATGGTGATCGCGGCCTTTGTGCTGGGCGCCTGCCTGCATCGCATGCGCGATCTCGCGCAAAGCCTGAACCTGGTGGCTGTATGTGTCGTCGCGACCGGGTTGGGGTTGCTGGGATTTGGCCTGTCCGGCGATCACGTGGCGGTGTTGGGGGTGGCGGCGGCGGTGTTCTTCTCCGCCTTCAATCTGCTGGAAGCGGCGCTGCCCAGCCTGGTCTCGCAATTGGCGCCCGGCTCGATGCGAGGTGCGGCGATGGGCGCGTATTCGACCAGCCAGTTCCTGGGCGCCTTCGTCGGCGGCGCGGTCGGCGGCATCGCGCTGGGCCGGCTCGGCACCGATGGCGTATTTCTTTGCGCGGCGGCGCTCACCCTGGTCTGGTTGCCGCTGGTGCTGCTCGGCGCTCGTCGTATCGAGGCAGGACGTGCAGGTCTGGATACCGCCCCTGCTGCCGGCGGCGCGTAACGCGGCCACGGATGCTCAAAGATGCGGCGGCGTTCCTTGGCATCGGATCGCCCGGCAGTGTATGACGTCGGGCTGACGTGACGGGGCGGCTGAGCTCGCCGCCGTCGCGCGATTTGACCATCGACGAGGCCGCCCATGTCTGCACGCCCATCCCGCCTATCGCGTCTTTACGCTGTCACGGCCCTCGCCGCGATGACGAGCTTTTACGTAGGGCACGCCACGGCCCAGGAGATCAGCCGCGGCGATCGCTACTCGGGCAACACCTGGGCCTCGCGTTCGCCGGTGATCGCGCAACACGGGATGGCCGCGACCGAGCAGCCCCTCGCCTCGCAGGTCGCCATCGATATCCTCAAGAAGGGCGGCAGCGCGGTGGATGCGGCGATTGCCGCCAATGCCGCGCTCGGCCTGATGGAGCCGGTGCTCAACGGCATCGGTGGCGACTGCTTCGTGATCGTGTGGGACCCTAAAACGCGCAAGCTCTATGGCTACAACGGCTCCGGCCCGTCGGCGAAGGGGCGCGACCTGGCCAAGATGCAGGCCGAGGTGAAGGCCGCGTATGCCAAGGCGGGCATGCCGGTGAAGGATCACATTCCCTCGGTGGGTTCGCTGCCGATCACCGTGCCGGGCACGGTCGATGCGTGGTTCGCGCTGCACGAGAAGTTCGGCAAGCTGCCGATCGCCGACGACTTGGCGCCGACCATCGCCTATGCCAAGGACGGCTTTCCCATCACCCAGCTGGTGGCCAAGTACTGGAAGGGCAACTTCGCCGCGTTCGAGCGCGAGAAGGGGCTGATCGAGGAATTGGACAACGCCCGCCACACGTATCTGATCGATGGACACACGCCTGCCGAAGGCGAGGTGTTTCGCAATCCCGATCTCGCCCGCACGCTCAGCCTGATTGCCGAAGGCGGCCGCGATGCGTTCTACAAGGGTGCTATTGCCCACACCATGGACACCTATTTCAAGCGCATCGGCGGTGACCTGCGTTACGAGGATTTCGCCAGCTATCACGGCGAATGGGTGACGCCGCAATCGGTGAATTATCGCGGTGTCGACGTCTACGAACTGCCGCCGAACGGGCAGGGTTTCGCGGCGCTGGAAATGCTGCAGATACTGAAGGGTTTCGACCTGCGCAAGATGGGTGTGGGCAGCGCCGATGCCATCACCGCCATGCTGGAAGCCAAGCGCCTGGCCTATGAAGATCTCGCCAAGTTCTACGCCGATCCGAACTTCGTCAATGTGCCGATGAAGGGCCTGATTTCCGAAGCCTATGGGGAGCAGCGGCGCAAGGAGATCCATCTGGATCACGCCAACCCGTCGATCGGTCCTGGCGATCCGCGCCTGTTCAATGGCGACACCACGTATTTCACCACCGCGGACAAGGACGGCATGATGGTGTCGATCATCCAGTCCAACTATCGCGGCATGGGCTCGGGCCTGGTGGCCGACGGGCTGGGCTTCATGTTCCAGGATCGCGGCGAGCTGTATTCGCTCAAGCCCAAGGCCGCCAACGTGTACGCCGCGGGCAAGCGGCCGTTCCACACCATCATTCCGGGCTTTGCGATGAAGGATGGCGAGCCGTGGCTGGCCTTCGGCGTGATGGGCGGCGACATGCAGCCCCAGGCTCATGTGCAGGTGCTGACCAAAATCATCGATTTCGGCATGAACGTGCAGGACGCCGGTGATGCCGCGCGCTGGCGCCACTACGGCAATGCCGAGCCCACCGGCGAGCCCTCGCTGGGCATCGGCAAGGTGGAGATGGAATCGGGTTTTGACGCTGGCGTGAAGGCCGAATTGACACGACGCGGCTATACGATCGAAGCGGGTACGGGCAATTTCGGCGGCTACGAGGCCATCATGTTCGACCCGAAGCAGCGGGTGTACTGGGGTGCCACCGAAATGCGCAAGGATGGCGAGGTCGTCGGCTACTGAGGCTGAGATCGGGTCAGCCTGTTTAGACGAAAAATCGATTGTTTTTACGAGCGCCGGCCCCAATGATGGAGGGGCCGCAAGATGTCATCGGTCGAGGTTTGCCATGGCCCACCACATCATCGAGCTGATCGCCCAATACGGGCTGCTGCTGGTATTCGTCAACGTGCTCATCGAGCAGGCGGGCGTGCCGCTGCCGGCCGTACCGACCATGATCGTGGCGGGCGCTTTGGCGTCGACCGAGCGTCTGCCGCTGACCGGCGTGGTCGCCGTGGCGGTGCTGGCCTGCCTGCTGGCCGACTACGCCTGGTATGCCGCAGGCCGCTATTTCGGTGGCGGCGTGATGCGCACGCTGTGCCGGATCTCGCTGTCGCCCGATTCCTGCGTAAAGCAGTCGGAACTGCGCTTCCAGCGCTGGCGCGGCGGCGTATTGCTGCTCGCCAAGTTCGTGCCGGGTCTCTCCACCGTGGCGCCCCCACTGGTCGGTGCGATGGGTCTGCGGACGGCACCGTTCGTGTTTTTCGATGGCCTGGGGTCGCTGCTCTGGGTGGGTGTGGCGGTGAGCCTGGGCTATGTGTTCTCGACCCAGATCGATGAGTTGCTGGTCACGCTGGCCAATGCCGGCAGCGTGGCGTTGATGCTGATCGGCAGCCTGCTGGTGCTCTACATCATCATGAAATGGTGGCAGCGCCACCGCCTGATCCGCGCCTTGCGCATGGCGCGCATCACCGTGCAGGAACTCAACGACGAACTCAACAAGGGCCGCAA
This sequence comes from Dyella sp. 01N36, assembly GCF_056399745.1. NCBI lineage: Bacteria > Pseudomonadati > Pseudomonadota > Gammaproteobacteria > Lysobacterales > Rhodanobacteraceae > Dyella > Dyella sp. 01N36. Next base: position 598 of record NZ_JBFTRY010000107.1, on the reverse strand, counting down.
TCCGGCCATCGTGGACGTGCGTTCGGAAGCGGCGCGCATGCTCGATTCGCGCATCATCCCCGGCGCCTTGCTGGCCGATGTGAACAGCGTCGACATCATCGTCAACGCCGTGCCGCTCGATGCGGAGCTGGTGATCTACTGCACGTGCCCGAATGAGGCCTCGGCTGCCCTGGTGGCCAAGGCGCTGATGTCGCGCGGGTACAAGCGGGTGCGCCCGTTGCTGGGCGGGCTGGATGCCTGGGATGAGGCTGGCTATCCGGTCAATCGCGCGCCGGCGGCGAATGACGGCGACGTGATTTCCCACGCGGTCTGATCCGATCGTGTAGGAGCGCACCCTGTGCGCGACCGCCGACCGTAGGGCGGCCTGTTCGGCCGCGTTCGCGCACAGGGTGCGCTCCCACAGGGGAAACGGCGCCCGAGACGCCCCCGGGCAAATTTTTACGGTTTCTATACGCGGCCGGGTGAATTCGCTACCCCTTTCTTATGCGCCGCTTCCGACAATTTGCACCGTTAACTAAGACGGTGAGTCGGACTTCAATGGACGCCCTTTATCTGCTTTTTTCGATCGTGCTGTTTGCAGCGCCGCCGCAAACAGCAC
>NZ_JBFTRY010000106.1:0-12114 GCF_056399745.1 Dyella sp. 01N36 | reverse complement strand
CGCTCCCACAGGACTGAGGGGTTTACTCCCCGTCCCAGTACCCCACCTGCATATCGGCCCGCGTCACCATGCGAAAGCCCTGCGGCGTGCCATCGGCCGCCGGCGGATATTCCGCCAGGATGCCGATCTTGCCGGTATCGGGGTATTCGCAAATCTCCGGCGACTCCTTGGTGCTCACTGCGAGATAGCGCATCTCGGTCGCGCCGGTATTGATGATCTGATGCGCTTTCTCCGGGCCGCCGGGCGGGCAGGCGATGACGTCGCCCGCGCGGATCGGATAGCGTTCCTCGCCGAAGCGCACTTCGCCACTGCCTTCGATGATGAAGAACATTTCCTCGTTGACGCGATGACAGTGAAGCGGAAACGCACGCTTGCCGGGCGGCACCGCGGTGATGTTATAGCCCAGTTTTTTTGCGCCGATCTGTGGACCGAAGCGACCCATGCGCGCTTCGAAACGCTCGGCGGTGTCGCCGGTGGGACCCATGCCCGGCGGAAACGGCTGCAGCTGGACGTCGGCGATATTGATGATCGGATGCGTCATGGCGTGGTCTCCATGGAGTGGTCGTTGTCTGCGGCGTCAGCCCGGCTGGTGGCAGACCGCTTCGATATTGTGGCCATCGGGGTCGAGCACGAAGGCGCCGTAGTAGTGCTCGTGGTAATGCGGACGCAGGCCCGGCGCGCCGTTGTCGGTGGCGCCCGCCTCCATGGCGGTGCGATGAAAAGCCATCACGGCAGCGCGGTTGGGGGCCGTGAATGCCACGTGCACGGCGCCGCTGGCGTGGGCGGTCTGCGAGGTGCCAATCCAGAACGTCGGGCGCCCGGCGATGCCGAATCCGGCGTGCGAACCGTCGCCCGTCTGCTCCTCGGTTACCTCCATCACCAAGTCGCCGCCCAGCGTGGCGAGCACCTTGCGGTAGAACTCGCGGCTGCGTTCGTAACCGGAAACCTGCAATCCGACATGGTCGATCATCGTGTCGCTCCTGACGAAAGAATCGGTCAACGGGGGTGACGTATCAGTCTGCCGCACACCATGCAGCAGCACGTTTGGCCAGGAACGCGCCCAACCCTTCCTGACCTTCTGCCGATACACGCAGGCGCGCGATCAGCGCAGCGTTTTCGCGATCGGTGGTTTCCGCTTGCGCCGCATCGGCGCCGGCCATGCGCAACGCCAGCTGCTTGGCTTGCGCCTGCGCCACCGGTCCGGCCTTTGAAAGCAACGCAACCGCAGCGTCCACCGCGCTATCCAGTTGATCGGTAGGCACGCACTGATGAAGCAGGCCGATCTGCAGCGCCGTGGCGGCATCAAACAACTCGCCCGTGACAAACAGGCGACGCGCCTGTCGCAAGCCGATGGCGTGAATGACATACGGCGAAATCACTGCCGGCACCAGGCCGAGTTTCACTTCGGTAAGGCCGAAGCGCGCGCTGTCCACGCCGATGGCGATATCGCAGCACGCCACCAGGCCCACGCCGCCGCCATACGCCGCGCCGTTGACGCGGGCGATGGTGGGCTTGGGCAGGTATTGCAATGTGCGCATGAGGGTCGCGAGGCGCAGCGAATCCTCGCGATTCTCCGCTTCGCTCGCGCCGGCCATCCCGCGCATCCAGTTGAGATCCGCGCCGGCGGAAAAGCTGGCGCCTTCGCCGGTGAGCACCACGGCACGTACCGCGCTGTCCGCGCCGGCTTGCTGCAGCGCCTCGGTAAGCTCCGCGATCAGGCCGTCGTCAAAGGCGTTGTGCACCTGCGGGCGATTCAGTGCGATGCGGCGCACGCTGCCGTGATCGGCGATCTGGATGCTGCTGGCCATGGAAAGCTCCTGCTGGGGAGCGCCATCGTAAACCGAACCATCCCCGACCATCTCGTGGGCCGGGGATGCGGGGCTTAGTCCTTGGCCGGCAGCACCAGGAATTCGGCGGCTTGCCGTGCGCATCCCTTGGAGTGTTCGGCGCTCAGTTCGCGCCACCACGGTTGCACCGTTTCAAACTGCGCAGGTTCGATCGCCTCGCCCAGGCGGGGCATCACCAGGCCCTCCGGGACCCGGGCCAGCAAGACCTCGGCCGGCTCGGCCCATGGATGCATGGCCAGGTTGAAGGTGCCCCAGTGCACCGGCAGAAAGCGGCCGCTGCCCAACTGGCGCCACGCGCTGATGGCATTGTCGGGGCCCAGGTGCACGCTGCCCCACGACGGGTGAAACGCGCCCACTTCGATCATCACCAGGTCGAACGGCCCGAGTCGTTCGCCGATCTCGCTGAAATGCGGCGACAGGCCCGTGTCGCCGCTGAAGAACACCGCATGGCGTTCGCCGCGCAACACGAAGGACGACCACAGCGTGGCATTGCGATCGTGCAGGCTGCGGCCAGAGAAGTGGTGCGACGGCGCGGCAGTGAGGGTGAGTCCGCACGGCAGCGTGGTGCTTTCCCACCAGTCCAGTTCGGTGATGCGCTCGGCAGGCACGCCCCAGGCTTCCAGGTGCACGCCCACGCCCAGCGAGGTGATGAAGGGCACGTCCAGCTTCGCCAGCGCGCGGATGCTCGGGTAATCGAGATGGTCGTAGTGATCGTGCGAGATCAGCACGGCATCCAGCGGCGGCAGCTTGTCGATCGCCACCGGCACGGGCTGGAAGCGCTTTGGGCCCATGAATGAAAACGGCGAGGCACGCTCACCCCAGACCGGATCGGTGAGCACGCGCGCGCCGTCGATTTCCAGCAGCACGGTGGAATGGCCAAGCCAGGTGCTGCGCAGGCCGGTTTCCACCGGGCGCGTCCACGCGGCACGCGGATCGAGCGAGGGCAGTGGCCGGGGTGGCGTGCGTCCTTCGCCGTGGAAAATGAAATCGACCAGCGAAGGCTTGTCGTCGGCCACGCGCGGTGTGCTGGACGGATAGGTATTGGCAAAGGCTTCGCCGGCGTACTGCGAGGAAGCTTGCATGCGTTCGAGACGTAACCCGCTTGCGTGTCTGGCGAATAGAGCCATGTGAACCTCGGTATCCATGGGGTAGCGGCGTCGCAGTGGCTTGCGATGGCCTGCCTCACTGCTATCGGGGCGGTGGCTGCCAGTTCCAAGGCGGCCTCGATGGTGGCGGTTCAGCCCCATGTTCTTGCGGCTTAACGGGCCTATAGGCGGCATCCGGCCGCGCTGCAGTACCCGGATGGCTCATGTACAATGCGAACCATTCTTATTTAAGTTGGTGACCAGTGCGCCTGTCCGATCTTCCGAAAGGGGCTACTGCCGTGGTGGACCGAGTGGATGATGCTCACGCTTCCGACCCGATTGCGCAGCGCCTGCGCGACCTGGGCTTCGTGGCGGGCGAGCCGGTCCGCGTGGTGGCGCAGGGCCCGCTGGGGGCAGATCCCTTGCTGATCCAGATCGGCTCGACGCGCTTCGCGTTGCGCCGCAAAGAGGCGGAGCGCGTGCAGGTCCAGTCGGAGAACGCTGGATGAGTGCGGGCACGCTGCGTATCGCCCTGGTCGGCAATCCCAACTGCGGCAAGACCGCACTGTTCAACCAGCTCACCGGCGGTCGCCAGAAGGTGGCCAACTACGCTGGCGTCACGGTGGAACGCAAGGAAGGCCGATTCACGGCGCCTTCCGGCCGCGTGCTGCAGCTGCTCGACCTGCCCGGCACCTACAGCTTTGACGCCACCAGCCCCGATGAGCAGATCACGCGCGACGTGCTGGAAGGCAATTATCCGGGCGAGGCCGTTCCCGATCTGATCGTCTGCGTAGCCGATGCCACCAACCTGCGTCTGCACCTGCGCTTCGTGCTCGAAGTGAAGCGCCTCGGTCGCCCCGTGGTGCTGGCGCTCAACATGATGGATGCGGCGCGTCGCCGCGGCATCGTCATCGACGTGCCGGAACTGGCGCGACGCCTGGGCATTCCCGTGGTGGAAACCGTTGCGGTGAAACGCGACGGCGTAAGAGCGCTGATCGCCCAGGTGGACGGTGAGATTCCGCAGGCCGCGCCCGCGCAGTCCGATGACGCCGAAAGCCGCGCCGATCTGCATGTGCAGGTGCGCGAGCTGATGACAGCCACCGTGACCATGCCGCGCGCCACGGCGGAGATCGACGACGCGCTCGACCGCTGGGCGCTGCATCCCGTGTTCGGCCTGGCCATTCTTGCCCTGGTGATGTTCCTGGTGTTCCAGGCGGTGTATGCCGCCGGCAAGCCGATGACCGATCTGATCGGCGACGGCTTCGGCTGGCTGGGCGAGCACGCCACCGCGTGGATGCCGGCCGGTCCGCTGCAGAGCCTGCTGGTCGACGGCGTGTTCGGCGGCCTCGGCACGGTGATCGGCTTCCTGCCGGAAATCCTGGTGCTGTTTTTCTTCATCCTGGTGCTGGAGGAGTCCGGCTACCTGCCGCGCGCAGCCTTCCTGCTCGATCGCCTGATGGTGTCGGTGGGGCTGACCGGGCGTTCCTTCATTCCGCTGCTTTCCAGCTTCGCCTGCGCCATTCCCGGCATCATGGGCACGCGCAGCATCACCGACCCACGCGATCGCCTGTCGACGATCCTCGTCGCGCCGTTGATGACGTGTTCCGCGCGTCTTCCCGTCTATGCGCTGTTGATCGGTGCGTTCATACCCACTCATCGCGTGCTGGGCATCTTCAACCTGCAGGGCCTGGTGCTGTTCGCGTTGTATGCGGCAGGCATTCTTGGCGCGATGCTGGTGGGCTGGGTGATGAAGAAGCTGCGCCGCGATCGCAGTGAGCACGCCTTGCTGATGGAGCTGCCGTCGTATCGGCTGCCCAAGCTGCGCGATGTGGGACTGGGCTTGTGGGAGCGCGGCACGATCTTCCTCAAGCGACTCACCGGCATCATCCTCGGCCTGACCGTGCTGATGTGGTTTCTGTCCACGTTCCCGTCGCCGCCGGCAGGCGCCACCGGTCCCGCGATCGACTACAGCTTCGCTGGTTACATGGGGCGCGGCCTGCAATTCATCTTTGCGCCGCTGGGTTTCAACTGGCAGATCAGCGTGTCGTTGATTCCCGCTTTTGCCGCGCGTGAAACCGCCGTGGCCGCGCTCGCCACGGTGTATGCGGTCGGTGGCGACGGTGCCGATGGCGCCGGCCTGGCGCAGGCGCTGGCGGCCAACTTCTCGCTGGCCASCGCGYTGTCGGTGCTGGYGTGGTTCGYGTTYGCGCCGCAGTGCATTTCCACGCTGGCGGTGATCCGSCGCGAGACCAACTCGTGGCGCAACGTGGGCATCTCGTTTGGCTACATGTTCGTGGTGGCGTATGTCGCCTCGTTCCTCACTTACCAGATCACAAGCTGGCTGACATGAGTACTGGGTTGCTCGTGCAATACGTGATCATCGGCGCGATCGTGCTGATCAGCGCATGGATCACGCTACGTAAACTGGCGCCGAAGTTGACCAGCCGCTGGCTGGCATCGCTGGCGCTGCGTCTTGACCGGCAGGGCAGCGCGGCATGGCAGCGTGCGCTGGCACACCGCCTGCAGCCCAAGCAGGCCAGCGGCAATTGCAGCGATGGTTGCGATACCTGTGGCTCTTGCGGTCCCAAGCCGCCGGCTGCCGCGCGCGACGTGCAGCCTCTTCATTTCCGTCCGCGCGGCAAGTAGCAACTTACTGACGGTTCCCCGGCAGTTCCATCGGCGGATTGATCTTGTGCGTTGCCGGGTCGTCCGACTTGACCGGCGTAAGAATGCCCACCGTCACCGTGCCCGAGAGCAGGTAAGAGGCGAACTTCGGATCGTACGGGTCATCGCTGGCGCGCAACTGTTCATAGGCGATGACGCCATCCGTCTGATGCACGCCGGTGACTTCACCGGCGGTGAAGGCTTGCATGCCACCGTTGCCAACGTCATAGCTGATCGGCGACTCGTGGCTGTTTCTGCCGGTGGTGCCACCCACGACCAGGTGTGGCGCTGCCGAGCCCACGCGCGAGCCGGTCGCCGACATCAGCACCTCACGCCAGCGCGCCTTGGCCCGCACCAGTGCGGTGGCGTCGCCATAAGTCGGCAACAGTTCGCGCCATATCACATTGGCCTGTTCGAACTGCTCCGGCGTCATATTCGCGTAGAGCAATTGCTTGGCGTAGACGTACTGCGTTTCGTTGCGCTCGGCGGCCAGTGCGAACCAGGCCATGGCACGCGGCAGGTCGACCGGCGAGCCGTGGCCGTTGAGATACATCACGCCCAGGTTGTATTCGGCCGGCTTGTACGCCCACGAGGCAGACACCTTGTACATCGCGATGGCGTGCTCGTAGTCGTGCTTCTGGTTGGCCAGCGCGCCAAGATAGAAAAAGTATTCGCCAGGACGGCCGTCGTCTTCCGGTCGATTGAACGGATCGGTGCGGCTGGTGGGGACGTCCGGCGTGGCCCTGTAGCTCACCACTTTCGGCGGCGGCGCCTTCGTGTCGATGGGGATAGTGGGCAGCGCAGTGTCCGTGGCATGCAGGGCAGGGGAGAGCCACAACCCGGCCAGCAGGATGGCGGAGAACGGCGCTTGCAACAGGTGATTTCGCACGGTCATGGCGACACCTCGCATCGTCTGCCTGGGGTGGAGCAGCGAGTCGAAATTACTCCCAACCGTGGCGCCATTCAATCGCATGGTTGCCGGCGGGCGCATCGCAGGAAAGCGCGCCGGCAACCTGTCGATCGCCCACCCCGTCAGCGATGGGGGAGTTGTTCGTAGCGCGCCAGCAGATGGCTGAAGACCGGCCAGAACGGCTGCGGCAAATGGCCGTCCAGACGATCCTCCAGGATATTGAGGTGGGTATGCCAGCCGCCGCTGACGCCGGCGATATCGGTGGCCTTGAGTTTGCTGTGCGTCACCGTGAGGCGAACCTGTTCACCTGCGGGTGCGAGCTCGAAGCTGACTTCCGAAGGCTCCTGTGCATCGCCCCAGGAGATCGCCAGCAGGGTTGGCGGCTCGCAGGCGATGACGCGGTGATGGGTGGTCTTGCCGGCAGCGATCGATGCGAATCGGGCTGGCGGCGGCAGCGGCGTCTGCGACAGTTGGGCGTGATCGAAGCGCAGCTGGAATTCGCTGCCCACGCGTTGCTCCATCGCGCCACTGCCCAGCCATTGCGCGCGCTTGTCCGATTCGGTGAGATAGGACCACACACGCTCGATCGGTCCTGGCAGCAGGCGTTCGAAACGCGCCGTGTCTGCGGCAAGCAACTGGCGCGGGGGATCGCGCTGCAGCTTTTGTGCGAGCTTGGCGAGGATGCCACCCCAGCCTTCCTGCGTCGCATCGGCCCATTCCGGCAACACGCCTTCATGCAGCATGCGCAGTTCGCAACCGGATCCGGACGGGACGATGTCGATGCTGACCTTCGTAGTGGCCTCGGAATACTTGGGCACCGCAAAGGTGAAGACGAGCCGCCGCGGCCGATCGATTTCCAGATACTCGCCGACATGCTCGACGTCTTCGCCATCGCGCCTGTCGATAAAACTGAAATGGCCACCGACGCACGCGTCGATATCCACTTTCACCATCTCGCCGTTTGGCGCGGAATAGAGCCAGCGGCCAGCGGTGGCGGGATCGAGCCATGCATCGAAGACGCGTTCCGGGCTGGCGTCGAAATGGCGGGAGATGCGCAGGGTTCGTAGCGTGCTCATCGACAATTACCTTTTGGGCAGGGCGCTGTCCTCGGCCTCGAGCAAGGCCTCGAGCGCATCGAGTTTGCGGTTCCAGAACTGCTCGTAGAAGCGCAGCCATTCATCGGCGGCAGCGAGCGGCCCCGGTTCCAGACGACAGATATGGGTGCGACCCTTGACCAGACGGCGCACCAGGCCCGCGCGCTCCAGCACCTTCACATGCTTGGAGGCTGCGGCCAGCGACATCGCGAACGGCGCGGCCAGTTCGCCGATATTGCGGTCGCCGTCGGCCAGGCTGCGCAACATGGCGCGGCGGGTGCCGTCGGTGAGGGCCTGGAAGACGGTGTCCAGGGTGGGCATCGGATATTCAACCATGGAGTTGAATATCCGCCTCGCTCAGTCGAATGTCAACCGTTTGGTTGAATGTGGGCCGACCAGGCCCTGTGCGTGCCCTCGGTGCGGATGAGACGACAGATCGCTAAACTCGCGCGGTTACTCAGGAGCCACCCATGCAGCACACGCCCAACACCGAGACGGCCGTGCCCGACGGCGATCTCTCCGATGTGATCATTTCGCCGACGCATGTCCACCATCCGGCCGGCCACAACGTGGTCGACACCTTGGACATCGCCGGGCACGACGAAGTGGATCACGAGACCGCCTTGCGCGAGTCCTCGTTGCGCGTTCCGCGCTGAATGCCTCAAGCGTGACCTGAACTCGTTCGCCCGCCCTTGTGGCCAGGCGAACGTTGACGCTTACATGCGGAACACGCCGTAGCGCTGCGGTTCGATCGGCGCATTGAGCGAGGCGGAGATCGCCAGGCCGAGCACGCGGCGCGTATCGGCTGGATCGATGATGCCGTCATCCCACAGGCGCGCGCTGGCGTAGTAGGGGTGGCCCTGGCGTTCGTACTGGTCGCGGATCGGCGCCTTGAACGCTTCTTCTTCCTCCGCGCTCCAGCTTTTGCCGCTCGCTTCGATGCCGTCACGGCGCACCGTCGCCAGCACCGAGGCGGCCTGCTCGCCGCCCATCACGCTGATGCGCGCGTTTGGCCACATCCACAGGAAGCGTGCGCCGTACGCGCGGCCGCACATGGCGTAATTGCCGGCACCGAAGCTGCCACCGATCACCACGGTGAACTTGGGCACGTGCGAGCACGCCACCGCGGTCACCATCTTGGCGCCGTCCTTGGCGATGCCCGCGTTCTCGTATTTCTTGCCGACCATGAAGCCGGTGATGTTCTGCAGGAATACCAGCGGCACGTTGCGCTGGTTGCACAGTTCGATGAAGTGCGCGCCCTTGAGAGCCGACTCGGAGAACAGGATGCCGTTGTTGGCGATGATGCCTACCGGATAGCCGTGGATATGCGCAAAGCCGCATACCAGGGTCTTGCCGTAGCGGGCCTTGAACTCGTGGAACTCCGAGCCGTCCACGATGCGTGCGATGACCTCGCGGATATCGAACGGGCGCCGGCTATCCTGCGGGATCACTCCGTACAGTTCCTCGGCGGCGTGCAGCGGCTCGCAGGGCGCGCGCAGGGCCAGCGGCATGTCTTTCTTGCGGTTGAGGCTGGCGACGATGTCCCGCGCGATGGAGAGCGCGTGCGCGTCGTTCTCGGCGTAATGATCGGCGACACCCGAAATAGACGTATGGACATCCGCGCCGCCCAACGCCTCGGCATCGACCACTTCGCCGGTGGCGGCCTTCACCAGCGGCGGGCCACCCAGGAAGATCGTGCCCTGCTCGCGCACGATGATGGTCTCGTCGCTCATGGCCGGCACATAGGCGCCGCCGGCGGTGCACGAGCCCATCACCACGGCGATCTGCGGAATGCCCAGGCCCGACATGCGTGCCTGGTTGTAGAAAATGCGGCCGAAGTGCTCCTTGTCCGGAAACACCTCGTCCTGCAGCGGCAGGAAGGCGCCGCCGGAGTCGACCAGGTAGATGCAGGGCAGGCGGTTTTCCAGCGCGACTTCCTGCGCCCGCAGATGTTTCTTCACCGTGATCGGGAAATAGGTGCCGCCCTTGACCGTGGCGTCGTTGGCGACCACGACCACTTCCAGGCCGTTGACCCGGCCGATGCCGGTGATGATGCCGGCTGCCGGCGCGGCATCGTCGTACATGCCATGGGCGGCCAGTGGCGAGAGCTCGAGGAAGGGCGAGCCCGGATCGAGCAGGGCGCGGATGCGTTCGCGCGGCAGCAGCTTGCCGCGGGCCGTGTGCTTGGCGCGGGCCTTCTCGCCGCCGCCTTCCGCACTGCGAGCCAGCTCACGGTGCAGGTCGTCCACCAGTCCCTTCAGCTGCGCGCTGCTCGCCTGGAAATCCGGGGCGCGGGGGTCGATCTGCGACGCAATGACACTCATGGGCTCAGGCTGCCTTGGTGGGAAACGTCGATCATAGCGGCCCATGGCCGAGGGCTAAATCGGCGTCGCAGCATAGAAGGGGCACGTACTTTCACTTACGCACAAAGACTGGCCGCTGCCTTTGCATGGGGCAAAAAAAAACCGGCCGCACAAGGCGGCCGGTTTTAGAAGTACACGAGTGTACTTAGTGACCAGCGGTCGAAGCAGCAGCCGGAGCAGCAGCGGTCGAAGCCGGGGTCGGCGCAGGCTGTTCGGCCGGAGCAGCAGCGGTCGAAGCGGGAGCTGCGGCCGGAGCCTCTGCCGGAGCAGCAGCAGCCTTCTGAGCCTGGTCAGCAGCCTGCTGAGCCTGGTCAGCCGACTTCTGAGCGTCCTGCGCGGAATCCTGCGCGCCGTTGCTGCAAGCCGCCAGCAGCGCGACGAGCGCAGAGGCGAGAAGGGTACGCGTGAACTTCATGTTGAATCTCCTTTGCCGTGGAATGCCGTTTGGCGGGCGTATTAATAGCGCTTTCGCGGAAAATCCGCCACATCTTTGTGTGAACGGGCAAAAATGGTTAACCCCGCTTTCATCGGCGGCCACCGGTGGGACCGCCAATCAAGGGCTTAGTCGAGCAGTTCCACCGCAACGGCCGTGGCTTCGCCACCACCAATGCACAGCGACGCCACGCCGCGCTTGAGGCCGCGGGTCTTCAAAGCATTGAGCAGGGTGACCACCAGGCGGGCACCGCTGGCGCCGATCGGATGGCCCAATGCACAGGCGCCGCCGTTGACGTTGATCTTGTCGCGCGCGATGTCCAGCTCACGCATCGCAGCCATGGCCACCACGGCGAAGGCTTCGTTGACTTCGAACAAGTCGACGTCGCTGGCCTTCCAGCCGGCCTTCTCCAACACCTTATGCAGTGCGCCGACCGGCGCGGTGGTGAACCACTCCGGTTCCTGCGAATGGGTCGCGTGGGCGACGATGCGAGCGAGCGGCTTGAGCCCACGCGTCTTTGCGTCATCGRCTGACAACAGCACCAGTGCGGCGGCGCCATCGGAGATGCTCGAAGAGCTGGCAGCCGTGATGGTGCCATTCTCCTTGCGGAACGCCGGCTTCAGCGACGAGATCTTGCTGGTGTCCGAACGGCCCGGCTGCTCATCGGTGTCGACCGTGATGTCGCCCTTGCGGCTGGAGACGGTGACCGGAACGATTTCGCCGGCGAATGCGCCGTTCGCCTGGGCGGCCTTGGCGCGGTCCACCGACTCCTTCGAATAGGTGTCCTGCTCCTCGCGGGTAAAGTGGTACTTGTCGGCGCACAGCTCGCCGAACACACCCATGGCCTTGCCGTCGTACGGGTTGGTGAGGCCATCCCACGCCATGTGGTCGACCAGGGTGCCATCGCCGTAGCGGATGCCGGTGCGCGCATTGACCATATGCGGTGCATTGGTCATCGACTCCATGCCGCCAGCGACCACCACCGAGGCCGAACCGGCCTTGATCAGGTCATGGCCCAGCATCAGGGCCTTCATGCCCGAGCCGCAGACCTTGTTGATGGTGGTGCAACCGACGGCCACCGGCAGGCCGGCGCCCAGGGAGGCCTGGCGGGCAGGGGCCTGGCCGAGGTTGGCCGGCAGCACGCAACCCATGATGACTTCGCTGACATCGGCGGGGGCCAGACCGGACTGCTCGATCGCGGCACGAATGGCGGTGGCACCCAGGGTGGGGGTGGGTACGCCGGTGAACTGGCCGAGGAAGGAGCCAATGGCAGTGCGCTTGGCACCGACGATGACAACGCTGACGTCCGACATGGGGATCTCCGCAAGTACTTGATGGGGCGAGGCCCCGGTTTAATCCGAGAATTATCGCAGCCCGCCAGTAACCGGGGCAAACCGGCCCTCTTTGCGATACCAGCGGGATCTTGCAGGCATTTAGTTGCGATTTCGTTGTGCAAATATGGAGGCGCGCGTGGCCAATACCAGGGAGACGCGCGCAGGGCAGTCATCTTGAACGTGATTCAGTGGGGCGGGGGCCTTATGAATACGGTGATGCAGGGGTTTCGGTACCGTCGTGGCGCGGTATGGGTCTGCCTGGCTCTGGGGCTGAGCGCCTGCGGAGGCGGCGGTGGTGGCAACACCAGACCCTCGCCGCCGGCACCCGCGCCGGCACCCGCGCCGGCACCCGCGCCGGCTCCGGCGCCGCCACCGGCCTCCACC
>NZ_JBFTRY010000105.1:0-19908 GCF_056399745.1 Dyella sp. 01N36 | reverse complement strand
TGTTCGAAGTGTTCGACAAGGACGGCACCTCGATGGCGCTGTTCTATTGCGACTACTACAAGCGCGACAACAAGAACGGCGGCGCCTGGATGAGCAACCTGGTCGACCAGTCCAAGCTGCTGGGCACCAAGCCGGTGATCTTCAACGTCGCCAACTTCACCAAGCCGGCACCGGGCCAGCCGGCCCTGCTGTCGTTTGACGACGTGATCACSATGTTCCACGAGTTCGGCCACGGCCTGCATGGCATCTTTGCCAATACGCAGTACCCGAGCCTGTCGGGCGCCAACACCGCGCGCGACTTCGTGGAATTCCCGTCGCAGTTCAACGAGCACTGGGCCACCGATCCGAAGATCTTCGCCAACTACGCGAAGAACTATCAGACCAAGGAGCCGATGCCGCAGGAACTGGTCGAGAAGCTCAAGAAGGCCAAGACCTTCAACAAGGGCTACGACATGACCGAACTGGTCGGCGCCGCGCTGCTCGACATGAGCTGGCACAGCCTGAGCGCCGATGCGCCCAAGCAGGATCCGGACAAGTTCGAGATGGATGYGCTCACCAAGGCCAAGATCAACCTGAGCTACGTGCCGCCGCGCTACCGCTCCAGCTACTTCCAGCACATCTGGGGCAACGGCTACGCCGCCGGTTACTACGCCTACCTGTGGACCGAAATGCTGGCCGACGACGCCTTCCAGGGCTTTGTCGACAAGGGCGGCATGACCCGCGAGAACGGTGATCGCTTCCGCGCGATGATCCTCTCGCAGGGCAACACGCAGGATCTGGCCACGCTCTACAAGAACTGGCGCGGCAAGGACCCGAGCATCGAGCCGATGCTGCTCAACCGTGGTCTGAAGGAAGCGCCGCAGAAGAAGTAACACCTTCTTCGTGGTGAATCGAGAAAGGGCCGGTTATGCCGGCCCTTTTTTTGTGCGGCGAATTCAGAGGCGGTGAATCGTGGCGGTCTTTCCACTTCTCCGTGAGATCAGTACGCGCGATCAACCACCGCTTGCGTGATGCGCATCCAGCCACGGTGCCAGCGACACGGACCAGATGTTGTCGTTGCCGTTGTCCCATTGCATGCGGGCGATGTCGTCCTGCGCCTGCTGCGGCGTGCGCGGATAGTGCACGGGGATCGAACGCGTGCTGCTGAAGTAGAGCGTGCGATGGTCGGGGCCAAGGTGCGAGCCCCACGGGCTCTTTACGTTGATGTCCTTGCCCAGGTCGGTCGGCTTGCCCCAGCCGTCGCCTTCGCGGAACGCGATGTAGAGGCGATCCGGATCGTCCTTGCCGGTGAAGTTCGCGTCGAACACGATGAACGATTCATCGGGCGCGACGGCAGGATCGAGCTTGTGCGCCGATGCTTCGCCCAGCATCACCGGCACTGGGGGCATGTAGGTACCGTTGCGGTATTGCGAACGGAACAGGCGGAAATCGCCATCCTCTGCGGGACGCTGGAAATACACGCTGCCATCGGCCACCACGCTGGGCGCATAGGTGCGTGAACTGCTGTTCACCGCATCCGGCAGGCGCACCGGTGCTCCCCACGCGTTGCCCTTGCGCTCGACGCGCCACAGATGTCCGCCGGAACCCGGCTGCACCTTGCCATTGGCCATCACCGCATCGAGCGGCTTGCCATCTTCCGCATCAGGGCGGTTCGAGGAGAAGATCAGGAACGTCCCATCCGGCGACATCGCCGGATCGTGATCCAGCCACTGCCCCGAGAACGGCGCCACCGTCGGAGCACTCCAGATCCCGTTGACACGATGCGACACCATGATGGCTGCATTGGGCCAATGGATGCGATCAAAGAAGACCGTGTTGCCGTCGGGCGTGAAGGCAGCGGAATCTTCGTTGGCAGGACCTGATACGACGCCAGGTGCGAACACCTGCGGTACGTCAAGAACGGTGGTTTGCGCAGAAGCTTTGGCCACCAGGCCGGTGACGCAACAGGCCGCGCACAGCACGCCGACTACACGCTTCATTTCACCGATCCTTCTGTCAGGAATGGAACGAGCTACTGACGCACTTCCGTCGCCACGTCATTCTTGCGCTCACGATCTGGCCAAAGGACGTGCTTGAAGTCATGCGGGCGGGACGCCTTGGTGCTCGTCAAGCATTGTCACAAGAGCAACTGTCCGGCAATGTCTTGTCACCCGGCAGGTACTTCGTCGATCACGGACAAGGGGATGGCATGAGACAGCGGATGCAAGGATGGGGTGTGGCTCTTCTGGTCCTGTTGGCGACCACGTCAGTAGCCAAAGCGGCCTCGTTCGACGGCTTGCCGCCGTGGCAATTCCAGATGACGCCCGATCAGGTGACGGCATTTGCCGATTTCGGTCCCTATAAGTCTTTTCGCAACGGCGACCTTGAGACGTTCGCCGGCGTGTATCAGGGGCACAAGGAGAACGTGCAGTTCTTCTTCCGTAACGGGCGCCTGGCCCGGATCGGGATCTATCTTTACGAGGGTCAGGACGCGAAGGCGGCTGCACAAGTGTGGCTGAGGACTTACCAGCAAATGAAGGCCGAGTTCGGAGCCATGGAGCTGCCCTGGCTCAAGACCACGACACCGGCGGCTGGGTTGCCGGTAGAAGCGTTGGCGGCGGCAGCTGGCGCCAATGCCGAAGCTACCGGCAAATCGCAGATGGCACCGGTCGTGCAGCCCGCAGACAAGTTTGTGTATGCCAATTTCTTCCGGAGCGATGTCCAGGGGCATGCGTTCTATTTCGTGACCGTTTTCTACGATCCGCCGCATCACGGCGCCACCGGCAGCTGACGAGACCGCGGGCCGCATGACCGAAGGCAGACGCTGCTGTCACGCCCGGGCCGTCATAAGCCTTCCGTGAATCGAGATCATCGGCGAGCACTAGCGGAGCGGGCCCATGCGTAACCTGGATTTCAGTTCCTGGCATGCCGTGTTGTCGACCGTGGTCGGGCTGGCGTTGATCACGCTGATCATGGTCGGCGTGCGGCTGCTGGCCATGCATACCGTGCAGAAGCGGCGCGAGCGCGAGAATCGCCAGATCAACGAACGGTTGCGCACGTTGATCGCGGCGTACAAGACGCTGGGCGGCTCGTTCACTGGCGATCTCTCGGTGGACCCCACGCATCTGCGCGACCTGCGCCAGGCCGGAGTGTTGGCGGAAGGCGAGTCCCCCGGCACTGCCGTGCAGCGTTCCGATCGTTCGCGGCGCATGCGCGATGCGGTGGAGGCGGCCTTGTCCGACATCATCTTGCTGGGCACGGAGCAGCAGGTGGCACTGGCCGCGCGTGCCGCCACGGAGCTGTCAGAGGGGCGCCCCACGCACACCGCCGAACTGGTCGTGTCCCTGCGCGATTTCATCCGCAAGGTGCTGGATCTCGAAGCGGTGCCGGCCAATCTGGTCATTCCGAAGCAGGGGCCGACGCGCGTATCCGGGACACGCGGCAAGGGCGAGGCCAAAGGCGAGGGCGGCGCTAAGGGCGCCAGTGGCGGGATGGGTGCAGGCATGGGTGGTATGGGTGGCCACGYCAGCTTCGACAGCGACGACCATGCCCACCACTGAAACGGTTTAGTCGCTCTGACGGACGTCCCGCGTCGATACCAGCCGCAAAAAGGCTTCGTGCTGGTAGCGGCTCATGCGCAGCTTCTGGCCGGTATCCATGGTGACGACATGGTGACCGTTGAACCACGGATGGATCGCCTGCACGCGCCGCGTGTTGATGATGGCCGAGCGATGCACGCGCGCGAAATGGCGTGGATCGAGGCGTGCCGCGAGTGCCGTCATCGTTTCGCGCATTTCGTGGACGCCGTCGGCGAGATGCAACAAAACGGTGTTGCCGCTGGCCTTGATCCACACGATGTCGTCCACGTCGACGAAGCGGATCTGCTCGTCGATGCGCACAGGCAGTCGTTGCAGGTAACTATCGCGCTGCTTGAGCGTGTCGAGCGCCTGCATGATCCGCTCGAGCGAGGGTTCACCCTGCGTGCCGCGAGTGGCCAGACGTTGCTTGACGCGTAGCAGGGTCTGGGCGAATCGCTCGCGGCTGAAGGGCTTCACCAGGTAGTCGACGGCGTTGGCTTCGAATGCGCGCACGGCGTACTGCTCGTATGCCGTCACGAACACGGTAGCCGGCATCTGCGCAACGCCGATGGCCGCAACCACGTCCAGCCCGGCGAGGGCCGGCATCTGCATATCGAGGAACACCAGGTCGGGCGCATGCTGGCGAATGGCTTGCACCGCCGACTCGCCGTCGCCGCATTCGGCCAGCAAGATGATGTCGGGATCATCCTTCAACAGGCGCACGATGGCGCGCCGCGCGATCGGTTCGTCGTCCACCACCAGCGTGGCGATGCTCATGCGGTCACCACTTCGGGCGACTCGTCCGGTTCCTCGATCTCGCGAAATGGCAGGCGAAGGCGGCAGATCACCCCTTGCGGCCAGATCATTTCCAGACGCACATGTGCGTCGTCGCCATAAAGCTCGCGCAGGCGCAGCGCGGTATTGGACAAACCAATGCCATGCCCCGACCTGGGCGAGGCGCCTGTCTCCAGCGTGCTGTTGCGGTTGCGCACATCGATGCACAAGCTGTCGCCATCGCGGCGGGCTTCGATCTCGACGCAGTCCACCCCGATGCGCTCGCCGATGCCATGGCGGATCGCGTTCTCCACGATGGGCTGCAGGATCAGGCTGGGCACCGCGCATTGCAGCGTGTCCGGGCTCACATAGATCTGCGTGGTGAGCCTGTCCTTGAAGCGCGTCCGCTGGATGCCAAGGTAAAGATCAAGCAGGACCAGTTCGCGTCGCAGGCTGATCTCCTGGCCGTCGTAGTCTTCCAGAAAAGCGCGCAGCAGATCGCTCAGGCGCAGCAGCATGTCTTCGGCCGACAGCGCATCCTCATCGAGCAGGGTGGCGATGGCATGCAGCGTGTTGAACAGGAAATGCGGCTGCAATTGCGACTTGAGTGCACGCAGGCGCGACTGCGCCAGTTCCGCGGTGAGCTTGCTCGCTTCAAGTTCGCGACGGGATTTCTCGGCGTGGAAAGCCATCGCCTGCTGGATCGCGAACAGCGCCCAATAAGTGAGCAGCCCGGTGGCGAAGTGCTGGCCTACGAAATACCACAGCTGTTGCGTGAAGCCGCTGGGTTCGAACAGGGTCGAGACCAGGGCGCCGATCACCATCGCCAGCATGGTCACGCCCATGCTCAACGGCGCCTGCTTGCCCAGGCCGCGCAGGCGCAGCGGCGCACGAATCGGGTAGCGCTCGGCCAGGCGGAACACCCAGGGCGCCAGCGCGGCCCACGTATACCACTGCACCATGCCCCAGCGGGTGTAATCCCACAGCGACCAAATGTGATGATCGTCCACGATGTCGCGCAGCAGTTCCTGCGCGCCGAACACGGCAGCCACGGCCGTCCAGAGGCCGAGATAGTGCCAAAGGCCAATGGTCGCGTTGCCGAGCCGCACCTTCATCGCCGTGTATCCGAATGGATCGTGGAACCATCTTAGGCGTCTGATTCCATGGAGAGAAGCACGGCGGGCAATCACTACGATTCGTCATCGCGTAACGACGATTCGTCCCGGATCGCTTCCACGAAACGGCCGCAAAGGCGTCCGATGCGGTCGTTCGCCACGGGAAAGTGGATGGCGAACGCCCATTCCTGCCGGAGTAGCAGCCATGCATGTCCCCCGTCTTGTCGCACCCTTGTTGTTAGTCGGCGCCATGCTCGTCAGCTTGGCCGCGTGTGCAACGCCTGCGGGTACACAAGCTGAGTCGCGGCGTCCGCTGCGCGTCGTCAACGCCACCTTCGATGGCGTGACTGCGCTGGCCATCGCGCCCAGTGGGAGCGCCGACTTCCAGAACATCACGCTGGCGCAACCGCTGCCTGGTGGTCAGGCGTCCATCCTGGTCGATGTACCGCCCGGCACATGCCATCGCGATGTGCGCGTGACCTTCCGTGGCGACCGCAGCCTGCTTTATCGGAATCTGGATGTATGCCGCCACGATGGTCTGCGGCTGGCGGTGGGAAGTACACGTACGGGTCGTTCAACACCGCTCAAGAGCGACGACGCCCAAATGGCGGGATCGCCCTGACGCTCATGCCGATGCAAAGAGCCCCGCACGATGGCGGGGCTCTTGTGGTTTTGCCGTGCGCTACGCTCAATAAGCGAATTCGCGGAACACCGGATCGACGCTGCCGTTCCATGGGCCGTTGAACAGTTCGAGCTTGCGCTCGGCCGGCGTCTGGTTCGCTTCGACGATCTCGATCATCGGCTCCAGGAAGATGCTTTCGTCCGCACCGCTCTTGTTGAGGCGCGCACGACGCTTGAGGCCATGCGAGGCGATCTTCAGCGTTTCAGCGGCCAGCTCGCGCACGCTGTGCGAACGGAAGGGCAGCTTCAAAGCCTGGCGCGGTACGCCGTCACGCAGCGCGTGGCGTTCCTCGCGGCTGAAGTCCTTGACCAGGTCCCAGGCGGCATCGAGGGCTTCATCGTCGTAAAGCAGGCCAACCCACAGCGCGGGCAGGGCGCACAGGCGGTTCCACGGGCCACCATCGGCGCCGCGCATTTCCAGGTACTGCTTCAGGCGCACTTCCGGGAACGCGGTGGTGAGGTGATCGGCCCAGTCCTTCATGGTGGCGTGCACGCCCGGCACTGCCGGCAGTTCACCGGCCATGAAGCGCTTGAAGTCCTGGCCGGACAGGTCGATGTACTGGCCGTTCTGGTAGCTGAAGTACATCGGCACATCGAGCATGTAGTCGACGTAGCGCTCGTAGCCGAAGCCGTCCTGGAAGACGAAGTCGAGCATGCCGGTGCGATGGGGATCGGTGTCTTCCCACACGTGCGAACGGTAGGAGAGGTAGCCGTTTGGACGTCCCTCGGTGAACGGCGAATCGGCGAACAGCGCGGTGGCAATCGGCTGCAGCGCCAGGCTGGTGCGGAACTTGCGCACCATGTCCGCTTCGCTGGCAAAGTCCAGGTTCACCTGCACGGTGCAGGTGCGCGTCATCATGTCCAGGCCGAGGTTGCCGACCTTGGGCATGTACTCGCGCATGATCTTGTAGCGGCCCTTGGGCATCCACGGCATTTCGTCGCGGCGCCACTTGGGCTGGAAGCCCATGCCGAGGAAGCCGATGCCCAGGTCCTCGGCGATCGAACGGACTTCCTTGAGGTGCGAATTGACCTCGCTGCAGGTGTCGTGGATGGTCTCCAGCGGCGCGCCGGAAAGCTCCAGCTGACCGGCCGGCTCCAGCGTGATCGACGCCTTGTCGCGCGACAGCGCCACCGGGTTGTCGCCTTCGCGCGCCACGTCCCAGCCGTAGCGCGTGGCCAGGGTTTCCAGCAGGACGCGGATGCCGCGGTCACCGTCGAAGGTGGGCGGGCGCAGGGTGTCGGTGAGGAAGCCGAATTTCTCGTGCTCCGTACCGATGCGCCAGGCATCACGCGGTTTTTCACCCGCAGCCAGGTAGTCGGTGAGTTGCTGGCGGCTGCCGATGGGCGTGCTCTTGACGGCACTGGGTATGGACACGGGGAACTCCTTGCGAGGGTGCCACCACTCTGGGGGTGACGCATCCTAATTCAAAGTGCCGATTATCCGAACTTTTGAAATTAGGGCGCCCTGACCAGGATCAGCGCGTCCTTAAGCGACGGCAGGGAAGTCGATKCGCATCCGTGCCCCCCGCCCGGAAGACCCATCGAGGATACTCAATTGGGCGCCATGCACACGTGACACTTCGTCCACGATGGCCAGGCCCAGGCCGCAGCCATCGGCGCTGCTGCCCGCGCTGCGGTAGAAGCGCTCGCGGACCTTCTGCCGCTCCTCGGGGGCAATGCCGACGCCGCTGTCGTCCACTTCCAGGAACGGACGGCCATGCTCCACGCCGCAGCGGATGGTGATGTTGCCGCCGACCGGTGTGTGGCGGATGGCATTGTCGATCAGGTTGTTGAGTACCTCATGCAGCAGCCAGTACACGCCGGTGACCTGCACCGGGCGGCTGTCGGCGCCCAGGTCGATGCCGCGGGCCAGGGCGCGGTCCAGCGAGCTGTCGATCACTTCGCCGATCAGCCGCGGCAAGTCGACCGCAGTGAAATGACTGGCGCGATGCGCCGATGGTTCGGCACGCGCCAAGGTCAGCAGCTGGTTGGCCGTGTGGGCAAGGCGATCCACGCCACCCTGCAGCAGCTTGATGCGTTCCTGCAGCGGCGTGTCGGCCGTTTCGCGGGTCAGCACTTCGAGCTGGGCCTTCAGTCCGGTCAGCGGTGTGCGCAGCTGGTGCGCGGCATTCGCAAGGAAATGCTGCTGCGAAAGCACCGAGTCGCGTACGCGCCCGAGCAGGGAGTTCAGCGACACGACCAGCGGCAACACTTCAGTGGGCACACCGTCGGTCGGCAACTGGTTCAAGGCCACCGCCGGGCGCCCGGCAATCTGCCGGCTCAGCCGCTGCAGCGGCCGCAGGGCAATGCGGATGCCGACCAGGGCGATGATCAGCACCGCCGCCATCTGCAAGGTGTCGTTGATCAGGAAGGCCACGTCCAGGCGATGCACGGCGCGGTCGCGACGTGCGGGCGTTTCGGCCACGGTGACCACCAGCGGCTCGCCGGTTTCGCTGGTGCGGTAGCTGGCCAGCCGAAAGTCTTCGGCGCGGAAGGTGATGTTGGTGTAGCTGAAACCGTCTTCCGACTGGCTGTCCGGTGCCACCGGCAATTCCGGCGAACCGGCGATGGTAGTGCCGTCGGGCAGGCTGACGCGATAGAAGAAGTGCTCATCGGGCATCGCGCGCAGCGGCGGCGGCGGATGCGAAGGCAGTGCCACGTCGAGCTTGCCGCCGGCACCCGGATGAATGCGCGCAACGATGGCCAGCGCCGAGCGCGACAGCGAATGATCGAAGGCGTTGTGGATCGGGCTGACGATCACATGGTGATCAACCGCCACACCCGCGACCAGCAGCAACAGCAGCGGCGCGAGCAGATAACTCAGCAGTCGCCGGTGCACGCTGGTCGGGCGGCTGGCCTGCTCTGATTGCTTGAAATTGGGTGTCACCGAACCGGCCCCGCGGGTGATATCGAGAAAGYGCAGGGGTCGTGGAAGTGGCCTGATCCAGGCGATGCACTTCCTTACCCCGCACACCTGCCCGGCATCATGCCACCCGCAGCGGCTGGATCAGAACTTTGGCGCGGCTCAGGCGTCTTCGAGCCGGTAGCCCAGGCCGCGAATACCGCGCACCGTGGCGGCGCTGCCCAGCTTGCTGCGCAGACGCGACACATGAACCTCGATGGCGTTGCCGGAGATGTCTTCGCTCCAGCCGGTGATGGCCTGGGTCAGCCGCTCCTTGCTCACCACGCGGCCGCTGTGATGGGCCAGGCATTCCAGGATCGACCACTCGCGGCGGGTGAGTTCGAGCGCTTCACCCTTTTCGTTGAGCGCCCGGCGACCGGCCAGGTCGATGCGCAGGCCGCCGATCACGATCTCGTTGGCGGCAGCGGCGGTGGCGCGGCGGATCAGGGCGCGGCAACGGGCGGCCAGTTCGGGCAGGGCAAACGGCTTGACCAGGTAGTCGTCCGCGCCCAGGTCCAGCGCATTGATGCGGTCGTCCAGGCCATCGCGGGCGGTGACGATCAACAACGGCAGCGAGCTGCCGCCGCGACGCAGGCGGCGCACCAGCGACAGGCCGTCTTCGCCCGGCAGGCCCAGGTCCACGATGGCCAGGTCGTAATGGGTATCGGCCAGGCGGGACGTCACCGATTCGGCGTCGCCCACTGCGTCGACTACATAACCGGATCCGATCAGGCCACGGGAAATGGCGTCGGATACGAGGGAATCATCTTCGACGAGCAGAATGCGCATAGGGCACGAAAGTGAGATGGTCGCAATATGCTAACAGGCACGCCTTTCAGTTCGCCGTCGTTGAAGGCTTCGACTGGCTGAGGGCCGAACAAACAAAAAAGCGCCTGCCGGGGGCAGGCGCTTTTGGTGAACCGCGAGGTCCGGGGCTAACTGCTCAGTAGCGCGGCACCGTGGGATCGATCTGCTGCGCCCACGCATCCATGCCGCCTTCGACGTTATAGACCTTGCTGAAGCCGTGCGCGGCAAAGCGCTCGGCCACGCCGCGGCTGGACACGCCGTGGTGGCAGATGAAGGCGATCGGGGCGTCCTTGGGCAGGTTGGCCAGGGCGTCGTAGCCTTCCTCTTCCAGGATGCGGGCCTGCGGCAGCGGTGCGGCGGCTGCGCGACCGTGGGCCGGACGCACGTCCACCAGGGTGATGTCGCCGGCGGCCAGGCGCTCCTTGAGCTGCTGCACGGTGAGCGTGCCGATCTCCTGCGCGCCCGGGAACTTCAGGCTCAGGCCTTCGCCCTGCACGGTGGACACCCAGTCGATCACGATGCCCTTGGCGCGCTGGGCGCTGCCCGGGTCAAAGTGCACTTCGATGCCGTTGGAGGACACCACGATGTCATGCTCGCCGCCCGGCGCYAGCTGGAAGCCGGCGCTATGGTCCGGACCGATCTCCAGATGCAGGGCCAGGCCCTGGGCATTGGCCGTGCCCTGACGGATGGCTTCCGCGGCCTTGTCGGTAATTGTGATCTCAGGCGGCGTGCGATCCGGGGCGGTCGCGCCGAAGAGCTGGTGCAGCTCGCCGCTGGCGTACATCTGGCGAATGATGTCGGCGCCGCCGACCAGTTCGCCGCCCACATACAGCTGGGGAATCGTCGGCCAGTCGCCGTAAGCCTTGATGCCTTCGCGGATTTCCGGGTCTTCCAGCACGTTCACCGTGTGGTAGTCCGGCAACAGCTCGTTGAGCGTGTTGGTGGCTGCCGAGGAGAAACCGCACATCGGCTGCTGGCGGGTGCCCTTCATGAACAGCACCACGCGGTGGTTCTGCAGCAGGGATTCAATACGTTCGCGGGTGGCGCTGTCGAGGGACATGGGGGCGGTGGCTCCGGCAAAGAAGGCGAATTGTAGCGCCTGTGGATATGCCGGCGGATTTTGGGGATGCAAGGGGGCTCGATCCAAAGCTGGCGACAACCCTCAAGGGCACCGTCATTCCGGCTTTCGCTGGTATGACGGGTTGGAGAGGCTGTCTCAAGCCGCCGGCCGCAACTCCGTCAAATCCAGCTTTGCCCGCGTCAGCGGCGCCAGCGCCAGGGCGGCAGCGGGCGAGGGCAGCACCAGCTCGCGGCTGGCCCGACCCAGCGGCGCGTACTGCTCGCTCCAATGGATCAACTCCATCGCGCCGGTGTGATCTTCCACCAGCACCGTGCAGTGCTCCACCCAGTCGCCGTCGTTCAGATAAAGGACGCCGTCCATCTCGCGCACGTGGCCGAAATGGATGTGGCCGCAGATATGGCCGTCGAAGCCGCGTTCGCGGGCATCGTTGGCCACGCGCTCCTCATAGGCGCGGATATAGGCCAGCGCCTTGCCGATGTGCGATTTCACGATGATCGACAGCGGCAGATAGGGCAGTTCCAGGCGGCGGCGCATCGCGTGGACCCGGCGATTGGTCCAGCAGATGAAGCGATGCATCACTTCCCCCAGGTGCACCATCCATGTGCGCCCGACTTGCTCCGGATCGAATTCGTCGCCGTGGCTGACGTGGTAGCGGCGGCCATCGGCGCCTTCGTGCACCGCGTCCAGCTCGATTTTCACGCCGCCAAACTGTTGGCCGGCCAGGCCGCGCATCGGGGCGTCATGATTGCCGGGGATATAGACGACCTCGACACCGCGCCGGGCGAGATCAAGCACCTCGGCAATCACCGCGCCGTGGTCGACATGCCACCAGGTGCGGCGTGCCAGCGCTTCCATGTCGATGATGTCGCCGACCAGATACAGCTTTTCGCAACGCAGTTTGCGCAGGAAATCGAGCAGATAACTGGCCTTGCAGCGGTGCGAATTTCGTGTATATCACCGGCATCTCGCGCCAGCATCCCGCCTTGCTTGCTGACGACGGGATGTATCCGTCCGCTGCGCAGTATGCGTTGTGGACCGAGGCGGCCGTGCCGGTGGCCGTGGCCATGCTTGCCGGCTAACGATCCCCTTGTAGGAGCGCACTTGTGCGCGACCGCGACGCCAAATCCGGCCTCGGTCTCCGGCGTAGCGAACAGCATTGGCGCGACAACCCCGTGACATGGCGTCACCGGTCGCGCACAAGTGCGCTCCTACAAGGGGATCGTTAGCCGGCAAGCATGGCCACGGCCACCGGCACGGCCGCCTCGGTCCACAACGCATACTGCGCAGCGGAAGGATGCAGCCCGTCGTCAGCAAGCAAGGCGGGATGCTGGCGCGAGATGCCGGTGATATCCACGAAATGCGCACCGCGGCGCTCGCTTTCCTCGCGGGCGATCGCGTTATAGGCATCCAGTTCGCTGGCAATGCGCAGCACGTCGCGGCCGCTGCCATGCGCGAACGGCGTGACGCCCCAGTCGGGGATCGACAACACCAGCACGCGCCCGCTGCGCCTGCCGGCAAGATCTACCGCCCGCTCGAGCAGTCGGCGGAATTCGTCGCGATACTCGTCCGCACTGCGTCCGCGGTACTGGTTGTTCACGCCTATCAGCAGACTCACCAGCTCATATGGCGGCGTAAAACTCGTTGCATCCATCGCGACCGACAGCTCGTCCGTAGTCCAGCCCGTGGTGGCAACGATGGTGGGATCGTCCAGCGCCACGCCTTCGCGACGCAGACGCACGGCCAGCTGTACCGGCCAGCGGCCCGCTTCGGGCACGCCTTCGCCGACCGAATAGGAATCACCCAGGGCGAGATAACGCATGCGTTGTCAGGCGATCGCGGCCGTGCGGGGCTTCTGCGTGGCGGCCATACCCGCCAGCACGCGCTCCATGCGCACGAACACCTCGCGCAACTGCTCCGGTTGCGGCAACAGCGTCAGGCGCAGGTGGCGGCTGTGCGGCACGTTGAAGCTGCTGCCCGGCACCACCAGCACAGATTCTTCTTCCAGCAGGCGCAGCGCGAACGCGTTGTCGTCGAAGTCGGCCAGGCGATCGGCGCGAACGCGGGGGAAGGCGTACAACGCACCGGCCGGCGACACCAGGTCGAGGAATTCGCTGGCGGCGACGCCCTCCAGTACGGCGCGACGCGCTTCGTGCAGGCGTCCGCCCGGCGCGGTGAGCGCGTTGATGGTCGGCGCAGTTTCCAGCGCGGGACGCACGGCCCACTGCGCGGTCACGTTGGCGCACAGGCGCAGCGCCGCGAGCAGTTGCAGGGCGTCGCGATAGTCCGCCGTGCGGGCGGGATCGCCCGACAGGCTCATCCAACCCACTCGGTAACCGCAGGCGCGGTGCACTTTGCTGAGTCCGCCGAAGCTGACACAGGGCACGTCGCCGGCCACTTCGGCCAGCGGCTGGAAGACGGTGCCGTCGTACAGGATCTCGTCGTAGATCTCGTCGCAGAGCAGCAGCAGGCGATGCCTGGCGGCAATGTCGACCATGCGCTCCAGCAGCTCGCGCGGATACACGGCGCCGGTGGGATTGTTCGGGTTGATCAGCACCAGGGCGCGGGTGCGCGGGGTAATCAGCGCTTCGACTTCCGCCGGATCGGGCAGGTGGCCGTTCTCCGCCAGGCAGCGGTAATAGCGCGGCTTGCCGTCGTTGAGGATGGTGGCGGCGCTCCACAGCGGGTAATCCGGGCTGGGCAGCAGCACTTCGTCGCCCGGCGCCAGCAGGGCGCGCAGGCTCAGGTCGATCAGTTCGCTCACGCCGTTGCCGACGAAGATGCGCTCCACTTCGACGCCACGCGCGCCACGATGGCGCTGCTGGGCGGCGATGGCCTCGCGGGCTTCTTCCAGGCCTTGCTCGTGTCCGTAGGCTTCGCTGTCGTGCAGATGCCGGGCGATCGCTTCGCGCAGATGGGCCGGCGTTTCGAAGCCGTAGCGGCCGGGATTGCCGATATTGAGCTTGATGATCGGCAGGCCAGCCGCCTCCAGCTCACGGGATCGCCGGGTGAGCGCGCCACGGATTTCATAGCGCACGTCCGCCAGGTGCGCACTGGGTTTGATCGAGGCCAACGCAAGCGTCCTTCGTCTTGGTGTTGTTGCGGCGCAAGAATCTGACCGCCATTGCATGCTAACAGCGTCCCGGCGCGGTTGGGGAGCCAAAAATCGCTTAGTTTCGGGCATTTTTCGGGCAGGCCCTGGAGCAGGGCATAATGGCCACCCATGACGCACCCCGAAACCATCGAGCGACTGCGCCGGATCGGCTGGCGTGGGGACACCCTGCCCGCCGAAGGCCGGCAGTTGGCACGCGTAGTGGCGCAGCACCGCGCCGGCTACGAATTGCACGACGGCGAGCACCTGTTTGGTGCCCAGCCGGCCGGCCATTTCCTCAAGCGCAGCCTGGATCCGTCCGATCGGCCCGCGGTGGGCGACTTCGTGGAAATCGAAGCCGGCAAGCCGCCGCACATCGTGGAAGTGCAGCCACGCCGTACCGTGCTTTCCCGCGCCGCCGCCGGCGAGCGTTACGAACGCCAGCTCATCGCCACCAACATCGACTACGTGCTGGTGCTGACCGGGCTGGATGGCGACTTCAATCCGGCGCGCATCGAGCGCTATCTGTCGCTTACCGAAGGCTCGGGCGCACAGCCGGTCGTGCTGCTGAGCAAGCTCGACACGCGCGAGGATGCCGCCGCGGTGCTGGCCGCCTTGCGCGAACGCCTGCCCCAGGGCACACCCGTGCATGCCATCAACGGCAAGGATCCGGCCAGCATCGCGTTGCTGCTGCCGTATCTGCAGCTCGGCGACAGCGCGGTGCTGGTAGGTTCGTCCGGCGCCGGCAAGTCCACCCTCACCAATACGCTGCTCGGCAGCGAGCGCATGGCCACCAGCGCAGTGCGCGGCCATGACAGCCGCGGCCGGCACACGACCACCTATCGAGCGCTGTTGCAGCTGCCGAGCGGCGGCTGCCTGATCGACACGCCCGGCATGCGCGAGCTCAAGCTCACCGGCGAAGAAAATCTGGACCTGTTCGCCGATATCGAGCAACTCGCCGAGCAGTGCCGCTTCGCCGACTGCGGCCACGGCAGCGAGCCCGGCTGCGCGGTGCAGGCAGCGCTCGACAGCGGCGACCTGTCGGCCGAGCGCTGGCGCAACTATTTGAAATTGCGCGACGAACGCGAAGAGCAGGCGACCACCCTGGAAGCCAAGCTGCGCCGCCAGCGTGGTGGGCGTCCGGCCACGCGGCCGCATACGAACCGCCATACGCGCGACCGCGAATAGTCGAGCGGGGCGCTGTCCTCGCCCAGCGGGTGGACTACTATCGGACCGTCTTGGTTGGGGAAGCGGGCATGCAGCGGCTGTCGTCGCGTTCGACGTTCTTCTTTAAGCGGGTGTTTCCCGCGTTCTGGTTTGGTTTCCTGGCGCTGTGGACGGTGGTATGGGCTGGCAGCGCCTTGGTCACGCACGACATGAAGATGCTGGCGGTATTGCCCGGCCCGCTGATCATGGCCTTGTTCGGCTACGCACTGTTCAAGTGGCTGCTGTTTGGCCTGGTCGATGAAGTGTGGCTCGAAGGCGACCAGTTGCTGGTCAGGAACAGGGGCGAGCAATCGCGTGTTCCACTGGCCAACGTCACCAACGTCAATGCCACCGTGATGGTCAGCCCACCGCGCATCACCTTGTCACTGCGCCAGGAGTCGCCCGTCCTTGGCAAGGACATCAGCTTCATGCCGATCGGGCGTACGAGTTTGCTCGCGGCATTCAAGCCCAGCCCGATCGCCGCCGAGCTGATCCAGCGCATCGACAGCGTGCGTCAACGGAGGCCGGCATGAATAGCCATGGCGCCGCGCTTCCGCCGGACCTGCAACGTTACGCCGACCTCGACCAGCGCCTGCTGGCGGCAGTGAGGGGCATCCGCATCCTGTCCACGGTGGCGTGGCCCGCCTCGCTGGAAGACCGCATGATCGGGGCCTACGCCAGGGGCCAGTACAGCCTGCCCGAGGTGCAATACACCGTGCCCGACCTCTCCGCCGAGCGCGCCGAACTGGCCGCGATCGAGCGCGAAGCGGGCTATGACGATCCCTTGGGCGAGTACCTGTCCCGCACGGCGGAGTCGTGGCGCATCGCCGCCGAAATGCTCGAGGCGGTTGGCACCGACCAGGTCACCGCGCCCTCCATCGTCTTGTATGGCCGCCCCGGCGACCTGATTTCCGGCAGCGATCGCAGCAACCTGGATGCGGCGCGTTATTTCGTGGAGCTCGCCGACGAGCTCGGTTCGGATCTGATTGCCGACGACGTGCTGGTGGCCATCTCTGCCGAGGATCTGCGCGCGGACCTGAGCAAGACGCTGGACGAATTCTTCGGCGCACCGCTGATTTCCGTGGAAGTGGACCCGGAACTGACTGCCAAAGCGGCGGCTGGCGCCACCCGCATCCGTCTTCGCGGCGGCACGCGCTTTACCGACTACGACCGCCATCAATTGCTGGCGCATGAAGCGCTGGTGCATTCGCTCACCGCGCTCAATGGCCGTGCGCAGCCGCTGCTGGCGTCGTTCGGGCGCACCTCGCCGCGCGTCACGGCGACGCAGGAAGGGCTGGCCGTGTTTGCCGAGCTGATGTCCGGCGCCATCGATATCTCGCGCCTCAAACGCATCAGCCTGCGCATCCTGGCCATCGACATGGCCTTGAGCGGTGCGGATTTCGTCGAGGTCTACCGCTTCTTCTGCGAGTGCGGACAGTACCCGGCGGACAGTTTCCACTCCGCCCAGCGCGTGTTCCGCGGCGTGCCGCTCACCGGCGGCGCGGCGTTCGCCAAGGACAACGTCTATCTGTCCGGCCTGCTCACCGTGCACACGTTCTTTCGCTGGGCACTGAAGCAACGTCGCATGGATATGCTGCGGCATCTTTTTGCGGGCAAGCTGGCCTTGCACGATGTCATCAGCCTGCAACCGTATTTCGAATCGGGCGTGATTGCCGCGCCGCGCTGGCTGCCGCCCTGGATGCAGCATGCGCACGGACTCGCGGGCAAGCTGGCATTCTCGTTGTTCGTCAATCGCATACACATGGGCAAGGTGCAGGCGGAGGCGCTTTCGCTGAGTCTGTAACTGACCTCCTGTGGGAGCGCACCCTGTGCGCGACATGCCACGCGTGGATGTATCGCTCCGTTGGCTTGTCGCGCACAGGGTGCGCTCCCACAACAGGCAGGTTGTCGTCTGCATACCAGTTGTGTGAACCATAACGTCACCATGCTGCAGCGCATCGTCGGGGAAGGGTGGCCGGCGGTGATACCATTCGAAGATGCCGCCTCGCGGCACCCGACTCCCCATCACTCGATTCCTATCCCATGGCCCTTACCGAAGAACTGCGCCTCGCCGCTCTCGAGTACCACCGCCTCCCGCGCCCCGGCAAGATCAAGGTGAGCGCGACCAAGCCGATGGTCACGCAGCGCGATCTCGCGCTCGCTTACTCGCCCGGCGTGGCTTATGCCTGCGAGGCCATCGTCGAGGATCCCAACGCCGCCAGCGAAATGACCGCGCGCGGCAACCTCGTCGCCGTGATCACCAACGGCACCGCCGTGCTGGGCCTGGGCGACATCGGTCCGCTCGCCGGCAAGCCGGTGATGGAAGGCAAGGGCGTGCTGTTCCAGAAGTTCGCCGGCATCGACGTGTTCGACATCGAGATCAACGAGCGCGACCCGGACAAGCTGGTCGACATCATCGCCTCGCTCGAGCCCACCTTCGGTGGCATCAATCTGGAAGACATCAAGGCGCCGGAGTGCTTCATCGTCGAGCGCAAGTTGCGCGAGCGCATGAAGATCCCGGTGTTCCACGACGACCAGCACGGCACCGCGATCATCGTGGGCGCGGCCATCGTCAACGCACTGGAAGTAGTCGGCAAGAAAATCCAGGACGTGAAGCTCGCCACCACCGGTGTGGGCGCCGCGGGCATCGCCTGCCTGGACATGCTGGTGGCGCTGGGCCTCAAGCCCGAGAACATCCTCGCGTTCGATCGCGAAGGCGTGCTGTATACCGGCCGCGACCACATGGACCCGGACAAACAGCGCTATGCGCGCGATACCGAGAAGCGCACGCTGGCGGACATCGTCGTTGGCGCGGACGTGTTCCTCGGTCTCTCGGCCGGTGGCATCCTGCGTCCGGAAATGGTCGCCACGATGAATGCGCGGCCGATCATCCTAGCGCTGGCCAATCCCAATCCGGAGATTTCGCCAGAAGACGCCAAGATGGTGCGCCCGGATTGCATCATCGCGACCGGCCGTTCGGACTATCCGAACCAGGTCAACAACGCGCTGTGCTTCCCATACATCTTCCGCGGTGCGCTCGACGTGGGCGCCACCGTCATCAACGAATCGATGAAGACCGCCTGCGTGCGCGCCATTGCCGAGCTGGCCCGCATGGAAGCCGGCGACCTGGCCAGCGCTTACGGCGGCGACGTGCCGACGTTCGGCCCCGACTATCTGATTCCGCGTCCGTTCGATCCGCGCCTGCTGGTGATGCTGGCGCCGGCCGTGGCGCAGGYCGCGATGGATTCCGGTGTGGCCACGCGTCCGATCGTGGACATGGAGGCGTACAAGGAAAAGCTCGGCCAGTTCATCTATCGCACCGGCCTGCTGATGAAGCCCGTGTATGAG
Organism: Dyella sp. 01N36; assembly: GCF_056399745.1. NCBI lineage: Bacteria > Pseudomonadati > Pseudomonadota > Gammaproteobacteria > Lysobacterales > Rhodanobacteraceae > Dyella > Dyella sp. 01N36. The sequence continues at coordinate 1,349 of NZ_JBFTRY010000105.1, read as the reverse complement.
CGCGCGCGCGCTGATCTCAAGCGCGTGGTCTACGCCGAGGGCGAGGAAGAGACCGTATTGCGCGCGGTGCAGACGGTGATCGACGAGCGCCTGGCGTTCCCGATCCTGATCGGCCGCCCGAGCGTGATCGAGACACGCATCGAGCGCCTGGGCCTGCGCATGCGCCAGGGTGTGGATTTCGAACTCACCAATATCGACGACGATCCGCGCTTCAACGAGTACTGGCAGCAGTACCACGCACTCACCGAGCGCCGCGGCGTGTCGCCGGCAGCGGCGAAGAACCTGCTGCGCTCGCGTCCCACGCTGATCGCTTCGATCATGGTCGAGCGCGGCGAAGCCGACGCGATGATCTGCGGCCTGGTCGGGCGCTTCCACAAGAAGCTCGGCTATATGCGCAGCGTGTTCGGCCTCGATCCGGGCGTGTCGTGCACCTCGGCGATGACGGGCGTGATCAACGACCAGGGTGCCTGGTTCTTCCTCGACACCCACGTGCAGTGCGATCCCACCGCCGAGCAGATTGCCGAAGCGACGCTGCAGGCCAGCTATCGCCTGAAGTTGTTCGGCATCGAGCCGAAGATCGCGCTGCTGTCGCATTCGAATTTCGGCAGCCACGAGAACGCCAGCGCGGCCAAGATGCGCAAGGTGCGCGAGATCCTGGTGCAGCGTGGGCACAAGCTCGATATGGACGGCGAGATGCAGGYCGACACCGCGTGGGATGAGGCACTGCGTTTGCGCATGTTCCCCAATACCACGCTGAGCGGTCGCGCCAATCTGTTCGTGATGCCGAATCTGGACGCTGCGAACATCACGTACAACATGGTGCGCGTGATGACGGACGGCGTGGCGATTGGCCCGATCCTGATGGGCATCAATAAGCCCGCGCATATCCTCACGCCGGCGGCGACGCCGCGTCGTGTGGTGAATATGACGGCGATTGCGGCGGTGGATGCGCAGATTCGTCAGGCGCAGGGTGAGCGGCGCAGCTGAGGTTTCGCCTTTGCTTTTGAGCGTTTGAGAACGGGGCCTTGAGGGCCCCGTTTTTTGTTGTTTGGGTTGCGTTTGTGCGGGTTGCGATGACGTGCCGGCGACTCTCTCCCTCTCCCCTCCGGGGAGAGGGTTGGGGTGAGGGGCGGGTGCTCGCGGGAACGTTTCTGTTCGTCATTCCGGCGCAGGCCGGGATCCAGTAGCGGTGCGCTTCGATTGTTGCGATAGGGCGATCTGGCTCGCCTGCCGCGGGCTTCCGTGCCGCTGCCGCGGCCCGGTTACTTTTCTTTGCTTGCCCAAAGAAAAGTAACCAAAAGAAAGGGCCCCCCGGATGACGCGCCTTCCGGGCCTGCGGCCCTCCAGGT
>NZ_JBFTRY010000104.1:0-12155 GCF_056399745.1 Dyella sp. 01N36 | reverse complement strand
GTCATCGACAACTCGGTGGACGAGGCCATTTCCGGCCACGCCAAGACGCTGGACGTAATCGTCCACACCGACGGTTCGGTGGAAGTGAGCGACGACGGCCGCGGCATGCCGGTGGATATCCATCCGGAAGAAGGTGTGCCGGGTGTCGAGCTGATCCTCACGCGCCTGCATGCGGGCGGCAAGTTCTCCGGCAAGAACTACAACTTCTCCGGCGGTCTGCACGGCGTGGGCGTGTCGGTGGTCAATGCGCTGTCCAACCGCGTGGAAGTCACCATCCGCCGCGACGGCAACGAATACCGCATGGCGTTCGAAAACGGTGACCGCGCCAGCGATCTCGACATCATCGGTTCGGTGCCGAAGAAGAAGACCGGCACCACCGTGCGCTTCTGGGCTGACCCGAAATACTTCGACTCGCCGAAGATCTCGCTGTCGAAGCTGCGCCACCTGCTGCGCGCCAAGGCGGTGCTGTGCGCAGGCCTGAGCGTGAAGCTCACCGACGAGGCGACCGGCGAAGTCAACGAGTGGTACTACGAGGACGGCCTGCGCGATTACCTGCGCGACGAGCTGGACGGCGCGGGAGCGATTCCCGCCGAACTGTTCGTGCACCATATCCAGCGCGAAGCGGACGGCCTCGACGTCGCCCTCGCCTGGCTGCCGGAAGKCGAGCTGGTGCAGGAGAGCTACGTCAACTTGATTCCCACCGCGCAGGGCGGCACGCACGTGAACGGCCTGCGTTCGGGTCTCACCAATGCGATCCGCGAGTTCTGCGACATCCGCAACCTGCTGCCGCGCGGCGTGAAGCTGGCGCCGGAAGACGTGTGGGAGCGCCTCGCCTTTGTGCTGTCGACCAAGCTGCAGGACCCACAGTTTGCCGGCCAGACCAAGGAGCGCCTGTCCTCGCGCAACGCCGCGGGCATGGTCGAGAACGTCATCCACGACGCTTTCAGCCTGTGGCTCAACCAGCATGTGGATCTGGGCGAACGCATCGCGCAGCTCGCCATCGAGCGCGCCAGCGCCCGCCTGAAAGCTGCCAAACAAGTCGTCCGCAAGAAGATCACCCAAGGCCCCGCCCTGCCCGGCAAGCTGGCCGACTGCACCGCCACCGACCTCACCCGCACCGAGCTGTTCCTGGTCGAGGGCGATTCGGCCGGCGGCAGCGCCAAGCAGGCGCGCGACAAGGAATTCCAGGCGATCCTGCCGCTGCGCGGCAAGATTCTGAATACCTGGGAAGTGGAGTCGGGCTCGGTGTTGGCTTCGGAGGAAGTGCACAACCTCGCCGTGGYGATCGGCTGCGATCCGGGCAAGGACGATCTCTCCGGCCTGCGCTACGGCAAGGTGATCATCCTGGCCGACGCGGACTCCGACGGTCTGCACATCGCCACCCTGCTGAGCGCGCTGTTCCTGCGCCACTTCCCGTCGCTGGTGCGCGAGGGCCATGTCTTCGTCGCCATGCCGCCGCTGTTCCGCGTGGATGTGGGCAAGCAGGTGTTCTACTGCCTGGACGAGAACGAGAAGAACGCGATGCTCGAACGCGTGCAGCGCGAGAAGATGAAGGGCCAGGTCAACACCACCCGCTTCAAGGGCCTGGGCGAGATGAATCCGCCGCAGCTGCGCGAGTCCACCATCCATCCCGACACGCGCCGCCTGGTGCAGCTCACCGTGGATGGTGACGACGGCACGACCAAGCTGATGGATATGTTGCTGGCCAAGAAGCGCGCCAGTGATCGCAAGGCGTGGCTTGAGGAAAAGGGCGATCTGGCGACGCTCGAGGTCTGAGTCCGCTCACCCAGCTGCAGACCGCTGCTTGTCTGTGGGAGCGCACCCTGTGCGCGACAGCCACGCCCGGGTGTATCGCTCCGTAGGTTTGTCGCGCACAGGGTGCGCTCCCACAAAGATCCGCATTCCAGATTCTGCGCACCCCTTGTAGGAGCGCACTTGTGCGCGACCGCAGCGCGGAGGTGTACCGCTCCGTAGGCTGGTCGCGCACAAGTGCGCTCCTACAAAGAGCGGGCTGGCTGTGGCCCTGAGGGGTTCCGAGGCGCCACGGCCTCGATCGTTCGCTTGCCCCAGCGCAACTACACCGTGCGACACCCTTTCCCAAACGATGCCGCCGGCGCTATCTTGATGATCTCCCGCCCCCGGAGCACCCATGGCCCTCACGCCTCCCATCGACCTGCAGCGCTGGATCGACGAGCACCGGCATCTGCTCAAGCCGCCGGTCGGCAACAAGTGCATTGTCGACGGCGACTTCATCGTGATGATCGTGGGCGGGCCGAACTCCCGCACCGATTACCACTACGACGAAGGTCCGGAGTTCTTCTACCAGCTCGAGGGCGAGATGGTGTTGAAGGTGCAGGATGAGGGTGTGGCACGCGACATTCCTATCCGCGCCGGCCAGATGTTTTATCTGCCGCCGTGCGTGCCGCATTCGCCGCAACGCCTGCCCGAATCCATCGGGCTGGTGATCGAACGCCGCCGACTGGCGGGCGAGAAAGACGGCCTGATGTGGTACTGCGAGCGCTGCAACCACAAGCTGTACGAGGAATATTTCACCCTCGACAGCATCGAGCGGGATTTTCCGCCGGTATTTGAGCGTTTCTATCGCTCGATCGACGCACGTACCTGCGTCGAATGCGGCCACCTCAATCCGGCGCCGGCGAAATATTCCGGGCAGCCCGCCTGAGGCAAGCGATCAAGCGCGCAACAACCACTTGCGCGCCATGCGTGCCAGCGATGCATCCGCCGATGGATCTTCGGCGATATCGCGAATGGAGCGCCATGCCAGCGCGTTCGATTCCTCATTGATCACATAGGCTTCGCTGGCGCCCGCACGAACGACGTAACGCACGTCGTAGTGCCAGTGCTCGGGCTCTTCGCCGCGCGCAGGAATGCGATGGCGATCCAGGTCGAACGGCTCCGCCTCGACACTCAGGTCAACCAGACCGGATTCCTCTTCGGCTTCGCGCAGCGCGACGCGCGCGAGATCCGCATCGCCGTCGGCATGACCGCCCAACTGCAGCCAGCGGCCCAGCTTGCGGTGATGGGTGAGCAGAACACGCTCTCCATCGGCGCTCACCAGCCACGCTGAACCGGTGAAATGACCTTCCAGCGCCTCCCGAAAGAACACACGCTGGCCCTCGCCCAGAAATGCCTCGAAATGCCCGGCATCGCTCTCCTGCGGCCATTGCTGGCGATAGTTCTGGAGCTGTGCAAACAACGTGTCCATCGATAGTCCGTGTCAGTCAAAACCGGCCGCGCAGCTGCGGCACGGCGGGCCGCATTATTCCAGACGCCGCCGAGACTGGCACGGGCCGGCAGCGCGTTCCCGCCCAGCCGCAATGCAGCTTGTACCCCCAAGGCCCGCTGGGCTATGGTTCCGCGTCGTCGCAGGGGAAGCGACGTTAATGGCCATGGCGAAAGTCACGGTTTCACGCTTTTAAGAAACGAGAATTCCGGCGGTAGGGGAGAAACATGCTTAAAAACCTGTTCGCGACGCACCCGATTGAGGCGTCGCCACACGTCGACGCGGGCGAGCTGCCCCACGACGGCCTGCAAGGCGAAACCAGCCTCAAGCGCGTACTCACCGCGCGTCATCTCGTGACGCTGGGCATCGGCGCAGTGATCGGCGCGGGTATCTTCGTCATCACCGGCCAGGCCGCCGCCGAACACGCGGGCCCTGCCCTGGTCATCAGCTTCATCGTCGCCGGCATCGCCTGCGCATTTGCGGGCCTGTGCTACGCCGAGTTCGCCGCGATGATCCCGGTATCGGGCAGCGCCTACGCCTACTCCTATGCCACGCTCGGCGAGATCGTCGCCTGGTTCATCGGCTGGAATCTCGTCCTCGAGTATCTGTTTGCCGTCGCCACGGTGGCGGCAGGCTGGTCGGGATATTTCAACGAGTGCCTCTCCATCCTCGGACACTGGACCGGGATCCCGATGGCGCTGCCTGACTATCTGGCAAGCGCGCCGCTGAAGTTCACCGACACGCACCAGATCGTGACCACCGGTGCGCTGATCAACCTGCCGGCCGTGCTGATCGTGTCCGGACTCACCTGGCTCTGCTACGTGGGTATCACCCAGTCCACCTTCGTCAACTCGCTGATTGTGACGATCAAAGTGCTGGTGATCTCGCTGTTCCTGATCTTCTCGTTCCGCTATATCAATCCGGCCAACTGGCATCCGTTCATTCCGCCGGAAGAAGGCCCGGGCCGCTTCGGTACGAGCGGCATCTTCCGCGCCGCGGTGCTGGTGTTCTTCTCCTACGTCGGCTTCGATGCGGTTTCCACCGCCGCCGGCGAAGCGAAGAACCCGCAGCGCGACATGCCGATCGGCATTCTCGGTTCGCTCGCCATCTGCACCGTGTTGTACATCGCGATGGCGCTCACGCTCACCGGCATTGCCCCTTATCACATGCTGGGCACGCCGGAACCGGTGGCCACGGCGTTGAGCCTCTATCCGCAGCTGACCTGGCTGAAGGCCATCGTCTCGTTCGGTGCGCTGGCGGGCCTGTCCTCGGTGATCCTGGTGATGTTGCTGGGCACCTCGCGCATCTTCTTCAGCATGGCGCGGGATGGCCTGCTGCCCAAGGGCATGTCGCGCGTACACGCCTCGCACCGCACGCCGCACGTCGCCACCATCATCGCCGGCGTCGCTGCGCTGGTGATCGCCGGCCTGTTCCCGGTGAGCATCCTGGGTGAGCTGGTCTCGATGGGCACGCTGCTGRCCTTCACCACCGTGTGCATCGGCGTGCTGATCCTGCGCTATACGCGTCCGGAACTGCCGCGCTCGTTCCGCGTGCCGGGCGGCATGATCGGCGTATGGACGGTGGCGGTGCTCGGTTCGGTGATCTGCCTGTATCTGTTCTGGCAGTCGTTCCGCGCCAATTGGCCGCTGATGCTGGGCTGGACCATCATCGGCATGCTCATCTATTTCCTCTATGGGTATTCCCATAGCAAGCTACGCAAGCAAAACTCCTGATCTGACACGAAGGGCCGGCTTAGCGCCGKCCCTCTCGTTTTGAATCCCGCGCCTCTCGTGGCACCAGGCCGACGCATGCTCAAACAGTTATTCGCTCGCAAAACCGATTTCTCCGACGCCGACGACGCGTCCCACGGCCCCACTCTGCGCCGCACCCTCGGCCCCTGGGGCATCACCGCGCTAGGCATTGGCGCCGTGATCGGCACCGGCATCTTCGTGGTGACCGGACAGGCCGCCGCCGAACACGCCGGCCCTGCCGTGCTGATCTCCTTCATGCTGGCGGCGCTGTGCAGCGGCTTTACGGCGCTGTGCTACGCCGAGTTCGCGACGCTGATTCCGGTCTCGGGCAGCTCCTATTCGTACGCCTATGCCACGCTCGGTGAGCTGCTGGCCTGGTTTATCGGCTGGAACATGGTGCTGGAATACGGCATCTCAGCCTCGGCCGTTGCGGCCAGCTGGACCGGTTACTTCACCAGCATGCTCGATCAGGTGGGCATCCACCTGCCCACCTCGCTGACCGAAGCGCCGCTGGCCTTCACCGACGGACACCTGGTCACCACCGGGCATCTGATGAACCTGCCCGCGGTGGCGATCGTGCTCGCCCTCACCTGGCTGTGCTACGTCGGCATCCGCGAATCGGCGGGCCTCAACGTGTTGATGGTGGCGCTCAAGGTGGGCCTGATCATCGTGGTGGTGGTGGCCGGTTATCGCTACATCGATCCGGCCAACTGGCATCCGTTCATTCCCGCCAACGAAGCACCGGGCAAGTACGGCTGGTCCGGCATCATGCGCGGCGCGGCGATGGTGTTCTTCGCCTATATCGGCTTCGAGGCCACTTCCACGGCCGCGCAGGAATGCAAGAACCCGCAGCGTGATCTGCCCTTCGGCACCCTGGTGTCGCTGGTGATCTGCACCATCCTCTATCTGGCGATGGCGGCGGTGCTGACCGGCCTGATCTCCTACACCGAGCTGGGCACCAGCGAACCGGTGGTGACGGCGATCAAGAACCATCCGGAACTGGGCTGGCTGCGCTGGGTGGTGGAAATCGGCGCGATGATCGGCTTGTCGTCGGTGATCCTGGTGATGATCATCGCGCAGCCGCGCATCTTCATGATCATGTCGCGTGACGGCCTGTTGCCGCCGATCTTCAATCGCATTCATCCCAAGCACCGCACGCCGCACATCAACACGGTGATCACCGGCATTGRCATCGCGGTGCTCGCTGCCGTGTTTCCGCTCGACCTGCTGGCCGACCTTACCTCGATGGGCACCTTGATCGCCTTCGTGGCGGTATGCGCCGGCGTGCTGATTCTTCGCTACACGGCACCCCAGCTGCATCGCGGCTTCCGCGTGCCGTGGGTGTGGTTTATCTGCCCCGCCGGCGTGATCAGCTGCCTGGCCCTGCTGGGCGCCATGGCCTGGTTCAATTGGCTGTTGATGATCATATGGACGGTCATTGGCCTGGCCATCTACTTCGGCTACGGCATCCGCCACAGCCGCCTCCACCGCCCTTCCTGAAGGGCCTGGCGATCTTGGCGGCGATCTGCCGCCAACGTCGCCGAAAATCCAAAAAGCCACACCCTGCTCCCCAGGAAGGAATGATCGACCCTGGAAGGCTATTCGTGATCGCCAATCTCTAATAGTCTAGCAAGTTATTGTTTTTATTGGATTTAACGAGACTTTTTCGAGAAAATTTTGGCCGCCACGGGCCCAAAAATGCCCGGCCGGGAGTATCATCTGTGCTCCGTGGGTTGATCACTTGGCAGTGGGCCCCGGATTGCCGCCCGGCGCGTCAGGCGGGTCAGCTCCTCGGCCTGACGCGTCTGGGCAGCATCTTCTCTCTCACCGAGTTCTTCGGTTCGAGTTGTTACCCATAAGTAGTAAAACCGTCGATGCCATGTGCGTCGCCGCGTGCGTGACGCTGATGTCACGCGCAAAGAAAAGCCGGCACGCATGCCGGCCTTCGATTGCGTGATGTGTGCTGCGATCAGGCTTTCTTGGGTGCGTGCGATACACACCAGCCCTTCGCATTCACCGCCTTGCCCGGGAACAGCTGACACGGACCGTAGCCGGTTGCCGCGCCGGTATAGAACTGGCAGTTGGAGCAGACATCGCCCGCCTTGCGCTTGGCATCGGTCGATTTGCTGGCATCTTCGACGTAACCGAGCGCCTTGGCCGTCGGATCGGAGTCAGCCAGGTGCGGCAGATCGGCAGCACGCGATACGCGCGGCAGCGAGCCGATCATGGCCGCGGCGACAGCCGTCCCGGCTGCGGCCTTGAGAAAACGGCGACGCGATTCGATATCTTTCTCATGCGACATAGGTCCAACCTCCGTCTTGAAACATTCATGTTCGCCACGCCCGTGGCCAACCTTCTGCCGATGCTACTCGCGCCAGCGATAAGTCGTGAGAATGGATCGCATTTTCGGCATATGCCGGAAACCGGCGTGGTATAGTGCCAACTCATTTGGACGTCCATACATCATGAGCCAGGTTCTCCCCGACACGATCTCCACCGCGCTGTTCGCCGAGCGTTCCGACGCCATTGCCGATGCGGCGCGCGAGCTTGCCGCTGCCGGCTGGACGCCTGCCACCAGCAGCAATTTCTCGATGCGCATCGATGGCGATCACGCCGCGATCACCATCTCCGGTCGAGACAAGGGCAAGCTCGGCCGCGACGACATCATGCTGATCGACATGAACGGCCAGGCCGTGGGCACCAGCGCCCGCCCCAGCGCCGAAACCGACCTGCACACGCAGATCTACCGCCGCTTTCCCGAGATCAACGTGGTCCTGCATACGCATTCGCGCACGCAGAGCGTGGCCTCGCGCCTGTTCGCCCGCGACGGCGTGGTGAAGCTGGAAGGCTGGGAGCTGCAGAAGGCCATTGCCGGACAGACCACCCACGATGCCGAGCTGGCTATCCCGGTGTTCCCGAACACGCAGCACATGCCGGAGCTGGTCGCGCAGGTGGAGGCCTGGCTCGACAGCGGCCGCTCGCTGCACGCCTATCTCATCAACGGTCACGGCATCTACACCTGGGGCCGCGACATGGCCGAGACGCGCCGCCATCTGGAGGCGCTGGAATTCCTGCTCGGCTGCGAACTCGACTTGAGGAGCCTCTCCGCATGAGCCGCCTGCGCATTTTCAACGACACCCAACCGCAAGCCCCGCTGTCGGTGCATACCGAGCACGCGGACATCTCGCGCGAACTGGCGAAGATCGGCGTGCGTTTCGAACAATGGGAAGCGAACCAGCCGATCGCTCCCGGCGCCAGCCAGGATGAAGTGATCGCCGCCTACCGCAGCGACATCGACCGGCTGATGGCCGAGGCGGGTTATCAGGCGGTCGACGTGATCAGCCTCAGGCCCGACCACCCGGACCGCGCGACGCTGCGCCAGAAATTCCTCAGCGAGCACACCCACAGCGAGGACGAGGTGCGCTTCTTCGTCGCCGGCGCCGGCCAATTCACCCTGCACGTGAACGGCAAGGTGTACGACGTGCTGTGCGAACAGGGCGACCTGATCGGCGTGCCGGACGGTACCCGCCACTGGTTCGACATGAGCGAATCGCCCTATTTCGTGGCCATTCGCCTGTTCACCAACAAGGAAGGCTGGGTGGCGCAGTTCACCGGCGAAGACATCGCCCTGCAGTTTCCCCGCATGACGCCGCACGCCTCGACGGCGGCTGCCTGAGACGATTCCCGGCCGCCGTCGCGGCCGCCGGGTGAACGGGATCATGAACCGGCGTACCGGCGCTCGCCCGGGGACCCGGCGCCGGGTAAGCTTGTCGCTCCTGTTTCCCGGTTTTGTGTATGACCGTCATCCGCGCCATCGTCACCGATATCGAGGGCACCACCAGCTCGATCAGCTTCGTCAAGGACGTACTTTTTCCGTACGCCTATAAGCGGCTGCCTGCCTTCATCGAGACGCACGGCGACAAGCCCGAGGTGCAGCACTGGCTGCACGAGGCGGCCAAGGAAGAAGGCATTGTCGAAGCGCCGCGCCAGGAGGTGATCGAGCTGCTGCTGCGCTGGATCAAGCAGGACCGCAAGTCCACCGCGCTCAAGGCGCTGCAGGGCATGATCTGGCAGGAAGGCTATGAGGCCGGCGACTACCAGGCCCACGTCTATCCGGAAGTGTCGGCCAAGCTGCATGCCTGGCGCGCGGACGGTCTGCACCTGTATGTCTATTCGTCAGGCTCGGTGCCGGCGCAGAAGCTGTTCTTCCGCTATAGCGACGCGGGCGACCTCTCGCCGATGTTCTCCGGTTACTTCGATACCGAGACCGGTCCCAAGCGCGAGCGCCGCTCCTACGAGCTGATTGCCGAAGCGCTCGGCGAGCAACCCGCGCATATCCTGTTCCTTTCGGACATCGTTGAAGAACTCGACGCCGCCCGCGACGCAGGAATGCGCACCGGCTGGCTGTTGCGCGAGCCGCTGGAAATTCCCGATGCGCCGCGCCATCCGGCCTATCGCACGTTCGACGACATCGTTCTCTGACCTCACGGGCTCCCGCCATGCGTACCGCTCTGATCGCCCTGCTCGCATTTGCAGCCGGCGTTTTGCTCATGGTTGGCCTGTCCCATCACCTGCCCCTGGCGCCCGTCGCCGAGCAAGGGCAGCTGCCCGCGGCTGGCGCGAGCGCGCCGACACCGGCGACCACCAGCGCGACCACCGACGACGACAGTTCCGCCGGCGACAACTGGCCGGCGCAGGCGCCATCGCCCGAGCAGGTGATGTACGGCCAGCGGACGATGGTGCAGAAGGCGCTGGCTGAACTTGGCCCGCGCACCGCCGGTCGCCCCAACCTCTACGTCGTCGCGTTCGGCGCCGATGGTGGCGAGGATGTGTTCCGCAATGAAGCGGAATATGCCGCCAAGATGTTCCCCCAGCGCTTCGGCGCCGACACCCACGTGATGGTGCTGGAGAACAATCCCGGTTCGCTGGAAAAACACCCGCTGGCCAGCTGGAGCAATCTGGAAGCCACGCTCGACGGCCTCGCCACGCTGATGAAGCCGGATGAAGACATCCTGCTGCTCTACCTCACCACCCACGGCGACGAAGACCACAACCTGCTGGTGGACATGGATCCGCTGCCGCTGGACCAGATCGGCGCGAGCGATCTGTCGGACATCCTCAGCAAGCGTCCCTTCAAGTGGAAGGTCGTGGTGGTCAACGCCTGCTACTCGGGCGGCTTTGTGCCACCACTGCAAGGAGGCGGCACGCTGGTGATCACGGCGGCACGCTCCGATCGCAGCTCGTTCGGTTGCGGCACGGATTCGGACATCACCTATTTCGGTCGCGCCTGGCTGGTCGATGGACTCAATCGCACGCCGGACTTCATGGAAGCATTCCGCCAGGCATCCGCTGAAATCGCGCAGTGGGAAGCGAAGGACAAGCTGACGCCGTCCGAGCCGCAGATGAACGCGGGCGACGGCATTGCCGCGCAGCTCGCCTTGTGGCGCAAGCACGTGACGCCCGGACCGGCGGTGGCATTCAAGCCGGCCGCCCCGGCAGCCGTGTTGGACCGCCCCACCGGTTCGCGCTGAGTCCGCAGTTCTTTAAGCAGGCACGGGACTGCGCGCCTGCCAGATCCAGCGTTCCGCGCTCAGCGGCCGTCCATCGCGATCGAGCGGAAACAACACCGCACCGCGCGGCGCGACACGCAGCTCCATGCCGGCCTGCAGGCCCAGTCGCGACAGATCTTCACTGGCCACGTCCGCTTCCAGCGAGAGGTCGAGCGAGGCCACATAAAGATCCAGGTGCGCCACGCTGCCAGCGAGGTAGATATGGCGCAGGCGCGCCTCCCAGGCCGGTTGCGAGGCCGGCGCCGCCAGCCGTAGTTGTTCGGGCCGCACATAGGCCACGGCCTCGGTGAAGCGCCCTTGCCACGGGTCATCCTGCAGCGACCAGCTGCCGGCCGCGAAGCCCTGGCTACCGCTCCACACGTTGAAGCGGTTCACCTTGCCGATGAACTCGCACACGAAGGGCGTGGCCGGCTGCTGATAGATGACTTCGGGCGTGCCGACCTGCTCGATGCGCCCGTTGTTCATCACGGCCACGCGGTCTGCCAGTTCGAGCGCTTCTTCCTGGTCGTGCGTAACGAATACGGTGGTGAGCTCCAGTTCCTCGTGCAGCTCGCGCAGCCAGCGCCGCAGCGTCACGCGCACCTGCGCGTCGAGCGCGCCAAAGGGCTCATCCAGCAGCAGCATGTCGGGCTCGACGGCGAGAGCGCGCGCCAGCGCCACGCGTTGGCGCTGGCCACCGGAAAGCTGCGCCGGATAACGCGTACCCAATCCTTCCAGTTGCACGCGGCGCAACAGACGGTCGACGCGTGCGCGAATCTCGCTGCGTGACGGGCGCAACCGCCATGGCCGCACGCGCAAGCCGAAGGCGATGTTCTCGATCACCGTCAGATGCCGGAACAAGGCGTAGTGCTGGAACACCATGCCGATGCGACGCTCGCGTGCCGGCTGCGCAAGAAAATTCTCACCGTCGTTGTGCACGCTGCCGCTATCGGGATAGTCCAGGCCGGCAAGAATGCGCAGCAGCGTGGTCTTGCCCGAACCCGACGGCCCCAGCAAGGCCAGGAACTCGCCCGGGGCGATGCTCAGGCTCACGTCGTCCAGCGCCTGGAAGCCGGCGAAACGACGATGGAGTCGGGACAATTCAAGCGTCATGCCGCACTCTCAATGGCCACCGGGAGCGTGCGCGGCGATCTCGTCGCCGTAACGCCATTCCAGCAGGGATTTCAGCGCCAGCGTCAGCAGCGCGAGCATCGCCAGCAGCGAGGCGATGGCGAAGGCGCCGACGTATTCGTATTCGTTGTAACGCATTTCCACTTCCAGCGGCATGGTCGTGGTCAGCCCGCGGATATGACCGGAAACCACCGAGACGGCACCGAACTCGCCCATGGCGCGCGCATTGCAGAGCAGCACGCCATACAGCAGCGCCCAGCGGATATTGGGCAAGGTGACGCGAAAGAACATCTGCCAGCTGCTGGCGCCCAGCACGCGTGCGGCTTCTTCTTCCTCGCTACCCTGGGCCTGCATCAAGGGAATCAGTTCGCGGGCGACAAACGGCAGCGTCACAAAAATCGTGGCCAGTACCAACCCGGGCACGGCGAAGATGATCTTGATGCCATGACTGTCCAGCCACGGCCCGAACCAGCCTTGCGC
>NZ_JBFTRY010000103.1:0-12157 GCF_056399745.1 Dyella sp. 01N36 | reverse complement strand
TGTACCGCTTCGTAGGGTTGTCGCGCACAGGGTGCGCTCCCACAGACAAACAGGTACATCTTCGGCTCCACTGGCTAGCCAAATCCCCACAAAACCCCGTCTCATCCAGTTCCGACTGGCGGCCAACCATCACTTTCCGCTATTTTCCCAACCTTTACGCCATCCGGCGCGACAGATCAGCCCCTCGGGAGCACGAGTGAGCATCAAATCCGAYAAGTGGATCCGCCGCATGGCSGARCAGCACGGCATGATCGAGCCGTTCGAGCMCGGCCAGGTCAAGACGCGCGACAACACCAGGCTGGTGTCGTACGGCACGTCGAGCTACGGCTACGACGTGCGTTGCGCGCGCGAGTTCAAGATCTTCACCAACATCAACTCCACCATCGTCGACCCGAAGGCGTTCGATCCGACCAGCTTCGTCGACGTGGAGGCGGATGTGTGCATCATTCCGCCCAACTCGTTCGCGCTGGCACGCACGGTSGAGTATTTCCGCATTCCGCGCAAAGTGCTCACCATCTGCCTGGGCAAGAGCACTTATGCCCGCTGCGGCATCATCGTCAACGTGACCCCGCTGGAACCGGAGTGGGAGGGACATGTGACGCTGGAGTTCTCCAATACCACCCCGCTGCCTGCCAAGATCTACGCCAACGAGGGCGTGGCCCAGATGCTGTTCCTCGAGTCCGATGAGGAATGCGAGACCAGCTACAAGGATCGCGGCGGCAAGTACCAGGGGCAGCAAGGCGTTACGTTGCCGCGCACCTGAAGCCGTCGTTCGCAGTTCTTTGCGATCGCCGTCACGTTCACCTGAATGGTTGCCGTCCGGGTTCGATGCATCAGGCCGGGGCGGCGCTACACTCTTTTTGTTCACATCGATGCCTTTGCAGGAGATCCCGCATGACCCGTTTTTCCACGCTGCTGACCCGCGCCGGCGCAGCCATCCTGCTGGGCAGCATGCTGGTGCTGGCCGGCTGCCACCGCGGCAGCGCCAAGGATGAAGTGCGCACCGCGGACATGAAGAGCCAGTTCGACGCGGTGATCCAGGCCTATAAGAGCGGCCAGTTCGTCGTCGACGGCGCGGTGCTCTCGGCACTGGATACCGGCAGCCACTTCGCCTACCTCAAGGACCAGGGCAAGCTGCCCAAGACGGTGCTGCTGGAGCCCAGCGACGACTCCAAGGTGCGCAAGCAGCATCTGCAGTACATGGCCCGTCTGCAGATCGACTACGRCTTCACCGTGTACTACGACGACGGCGGCACGCTGAAGAAGATCAGCGTGGTCGACACCAAGGCGCGTGATCTTGAAGATTACAAGGCGCCGGTGAAGGCCGAAGCCCCGCCGCCGCAGCAGCACATGTAAGCTCGCTGTTGCATTGAAAAAGCCCGCGGATTTCGCGGGCTTTTTTTGTGCCGCTGGAAGTGATCGCTCAGCCCTCCAGCGCGTCGCGCAGCCTCGTCTGCAGCGACGCCATGGCTTCGTCGCCATAAGGCGCTGCCGCGCCGCTGCCCCATACCGGGCCCGGCCACGCGGCATCGCCTTCGCGTCGGCCGACGACGTGCACGTGCAGCTGGCGCACGATATTGCCCAGGGCGCCGAGATTGAGCTTGTCGAACGCCCCAAGCGAACGCAGCGCCTGCGAGGCGTGACTCACTTCGCGCCACAGCATGGTCTGCTGCTCGATGGGGAGATCGCAGATCTCCACCATACCGGGCACGCGCGGAACCAGCACCAGCCAGGGAAAGCGCGTGTCGTTCATCAGCAACACGTCGCACAACTCAAGCGAGGCGACATGGCGCGTGTCATTGCGCAGGCGCGAATCGAGCACAAACCCCGCATCGCTCATGCGCCTTGCACCAGGTGTTTGTCGAAGAAGGCCAGCGTGCGCTGGTAGGCGAGCCTGGCGCTGGCTTGGTCGTATTGCGGTCCCACATCGCGGTTGAAGGCGTGGCCGGCGGGGTAGGTGAACACTTCCATTTGCGGCAGCATGTCGCGGTGCTTCTGCACCGTTTCCGGCGGAATGGATGTGTCCTTTTCGCCGAAGTGGAACATCACCGGCGCCTTGGGCTTTTCGCCAAGAAATGCCGCATTGCGGGCGCCGTAGTAACTGACCGACGGCAGACCCAGTCGCAGCGCCGCCAGCAGCGCGACGGTGCCACCCCAGCAGTAACCCACGGTGCCGATGCGTCCGGCCGAGCTGATCGCCTCGGCGGCACTGGCGACGTCTTCCACCGCGCGGTCCAGGCCTAGCTCGGTCACCAGTTCGCGGCCGCGCTGCATGCCTTCGTTGTCGTATTTCAGATCCACCCCGGTCTCAAGATGATCGAAGAACGCCGGGGCAATGGCGGTATAGCCCGCCTGCGCAAAGCCATCGGCGACATGGCGGATATGCTCGGTGACGCCGAAAATCTCCTGGATCACCACGATGCCGCCCTTGGGCTTGCCCTCGGGCTGGGCAAGATAGGCGCCGATGCACTGCATGCGCGTGGTGTTGAGATTGATGTGCTGACCCATGGGGCGTGCTCCTGAGGCGTCAAAAGGCAATTCTAGCCATTCAGCAAGTCAAGCCGGTGTGGCGGCCGGGTGTGCGATACAATCTCCCGTTTTCCGCATAGTTACGGTCCCCACGCCATGTCGCAGGTCTCGCCCAAAGTCGGTTTCGTCAGTCTTGGTTGCCCCAAGGCGCTGGTCGATTCCGAACGCATCCTCACCCAGCTCAAGGTCGAGGGTTACGAGATCGTGCCCAGCTACGGCGCTGCCGACGCCGTGGTGGTGAACACCTGCGGCTTCATCGATGCCGCCGTGCAGGAGTCGCTGGACGCCATTGGCGAAGCGCTGCATGAGAACGGCAAGGTGATCGTCACCGGCTGCCTGGGCAAKCGCTCGGAGCTGATCCGCGAGGCTTATCCGGATGTGCTCGCCATTTCCGGTCCGCAGGACTATGCGAGCGTGATGCAGGCGGTGCATGCGGCGCTGCCGCCCAAGCGCAATCCGCTGCTGGACATCATTCCGGACACGGGTGTGAAGCTCACCCCGAAGCACTATGCGTATCTGAAGATTTCCGAAGGCTGCAATCACCGCTGCAGCTTCTGCATCATTCCCTCGATGCGTGGCGACCTGGTGTCGCGTCCGGTCGACGAAGTGCTGTTGGAAGCCGAGCGCCTGGTCAAGGGCGGCGTGAAGGAATTGCTGGTGATCTCGCAGGACACCAGTGCCTACGGCGTGGACGTGAAGTACGCCGAGCGCCAGTGGCGCGACAAGAGCTACCGCACGCGCATGACCGAGCTGTGCGAAGGCCTGTCCGAACTCGGCGTGTGGTCGCGCCTGCACTACGTCTACCCGTATCCGCACGTGGACGAAGTGATGCCGTTGATGGCGGAGGGCAAGATCCTGCCGTATCTCGATATCCCGTTCCAGCATGCGAGCCCGCGCATCCTCAAGCTGATGAAGCGCCCGGGCAATATCGACAAGACGCTGGAACGCATCCGAAACTGGCGCAAGGTCGTGCCTGATCTCACCATCCGCAGCACCTTCATCGTGGGTTTCCCCGGCGAGACCGATGCGGAGTTCGAAGAGCTGCTCGACTTCCTGCGCGAGGCCGAGCTCGATCGCGTCGGCGCGTTTGCCTATTCGCCGGTCGATGGCGCCAAGGCGAATGAACTGCCGGGTGCGGTGTCCGAAGAGCTGAAGGAAGACCGCCTGGAACAGTTCATGGCGGTGCAGGCAGAGATTTCCGCCGCCAAGCTGCAGCGCAAGATCGGCCGCAACATGAAGGTACTGGTGGACGAGGCTGGTGCGAACGGCGCCGTGGCACGTTCGGCCGCCGATGCACCGGAGATCGATGGCGTGGTGCACATCGCCAACGGTCAGTTGCTGAAGGCAGGGCAGTTTGTCGACGTGGTGATTGAAGCCGCCGACGAGCACGACCTGCACGCCCGCCTGGCCGGCTAAACGCGGTGGCGTGATGCGTTACGTCGCGCCATCCCGCGAAAGCGTCGATCCCGCAGTGTTCGCGCGCTGGCCGCTGGTCGGCTGGCGTGAATATGCGAGCTGGATGCAGGGGCCACATTGGCCCTCCATCGATGAACTCAACGAAGCCAGGCCTGTCGGCCAGCGCGAGCGCTTCGTGGCGCAGACAGCCGCCTTGCTCGAAGACGGCTTGCACTACGAACAGCGCATTGCCGAGCGTGGCGCCATCGCCACGCGCGAGGCGAACTGGCACGATCTGTTCAATGCCTACGCCTGGTTGCGTTACCCCTCGTTGAAGCGCGCGCTCAATGCGCAGCAGATGGCAGAGATTGCAATCATGGGCACGCGCGATCGATCGCGCGCCCAATATGCGATGACGCACTTCGACGAGGCTGGCGTGATCGTGAATCTGAAGGATCGCCACTTGCTCGATCTGTGGGACAGCCACGATTGGCATGGGCTGTTCTGGCGCGAGCGTTGTGCCTGGACGGACGGCCGGGCCTGCGTGCAGGTGTTTGGCCATGCCTTGCTCGAACACGCGCTAAGCCCGGGCAAGCTGCTGGTGGGGAAGGCGCTGGTCTTCCTTGGGCCTGGCAGTGGGGACCAGATGGTGGCCGCCGCAGCCGATGGCATCGGCGCGGGAAAGCTGCTGCGCGATCCCCTGGACCTGCGCCCCTTGCCCCTGTCGGGCCTGCCGGGATGGCGTGCCGACAGCGAAGTGGAGTCGTTTCATCGCCACGCCGAGTGCTACCAGCCGCGTCGCGAAGGGCGCGCCTATCCCTCGCCGGTCGAGCTCTGAGCGACCGTTACGTCCCTGCAACAAATTGCGGCGGCCTGCCAATCGCGCTACAACGAACCCAGCGGGGCTGGGGAGCGCGCATGGAAACGGCTGGGCGGGCACGCGTTGGACGGGGACCTGGATGGTGGCTCCGCACACTTTGTGCGGCCTGCCTGCTGGTGCCTGTCGCGCGCATACGCGCCGACGAGGTGGTGCAGGGCGCAGTCGCTCCAGCCATCCACTTCGGGATCTTGCCGATCGGCAGCGCCGCGGAATCGCGCGAGCAATGGCGCCCGTTGCTGGAAGACCTTGAGCGCAAGCTCGGCCACCCCGTCACCACCGTTTCCGTCAGCAGCTATGCGGGCCTTTCGGGAGCCATTGGCGACCAGCGCGTGGACATCGCGTTCCTGTCCGGGCGTCTGGCCATCGAAGCGGTGGAACACCAGCACATGAGCGTGGTGGCGCAATTCCTGCGCAACGATGGCGCGAAGGGCAATAACGCCATGCTGATCGTGCGAGCGGATAGTCCCATCCACTCGCTCAAGGATCTGCTCGCCAAGCCCGGACGCTGGCGCKATGCGCGTGGTGAAACCTTGTCGGTCACGGGCTATGTGGCGCCGGAAGCGGAGGTGTTTGCAGCCAAGGGGCTCAACTCCGATACGTTTTTCGCCCATGTGCGTGTGGGCAACCATCAGAACAATATCCTTGCCGTGGCCAACGGCGAGGTGGACGTGGCGACCTGCAACAACCCCGATCTGGATCTGTTCCGCCGCAATTTTCCGGCGGAAGGAACGCAGCTGCGGGTGATCTGGCGTTCCCCGCTGATCCCTTCAGGCGTGTTGGTGGTGCGCGATGGCATGAGTGAGCCGCTGCGTGGCCAGCTGATCGCTTTCATGCGCGGCTATGGCCGGGCGCCTGGCGCTGCCGGCGATCGCGAGCGCGCCAATCTCGCCCGCATTCCCGACCTGGCCGGCTTTGCCAAAGCCGACAACAACGTGCTGCGGCCTTTCGTTGATCTGGAATTTCGCCTGATGCGCGAGCAGGCCATGCACGCCCGTTGGGTCAACGATCAGGCTAAAACGATGCGGCTCAAGCAGATCGATGCGGATTATCAGCACGCGATGAAGCAACTTCTGCACGACTGAGCGGTCATTGAACTGCCCGATGCCAGGGTGACGCCTTTGCCAGCTAGAATGGCAGCTTCCCGGAGATACCTATGCCTGCTTTTGATCGTGTCGTTTCTGCGTGCCGCGTGGCCGTATTCGCCCTGGTGTTGGGCGCAACGACGCTGGTGCACGCGCAGGAGACACTGCCGGCATTGCCGGATGCGGACAAGCAGCAGATCAAGAAATACACGCTCAGCGAAGACGCCTTCGGGCGCCTTGCCGCCGCTACACGCGAAGCCCGCGCCACCGGCATTCCGCCGCAGGCGGCTCCCGATGCCAGCAAGGTGCACAGCCTGGACGACCTGGCCAATCAGGCGATGGCGGCCGATCCGCGCATCCCGGCCCTGGTGAAGAAATATGGCTTCACGCCGCGCGAATTCATGCTCGCCAATATCGCCTTGATGAATGCGGTGATGGCGGTGCAGGCACGCAATGATCCCGCCTTGTCAGGCAATCTCAACCAGGTATGGGTCAACGCGGACAACATCCGTTTTGTCGAATCGCATCAGGCAGACGTGCAGGCGCTGCTGCAGGGGCGATGATCAGTAGTTCACCGCCACGATCACGAAGCGCGTGCGGCCACTGGGCAGCTCCGCTTCGAATTCGTCGTCCAGGCGTTTCTTCAACACCGCGCGGGCCAGCGGCGAGTCGATGCTGATCCAGCCCCGGCGGGCGTCAGTCTCGTCCGGCCCTACGATGCGGTAGACGACGCTTTCGCCGGAGTCGACGTTCTCCAGCTCGATGCTCGCACCGAAAAACACCAGCTCCTGATCTGCCGGCGAGCCCTCGGCCACCTTGAGCGACGGAATGCGTTTGCTGAGATAGCGCGCGCGTCGATCGATCTCGCCGAGCTGCTTTTTGCGATAGGTGTATTCGGCATTCTCCGAGCGATCGCCCTCGGCCGCCGCGGCCGCCAGCGCTTTGACCACTTCCGGGCGCAGCGTATGCCAAAGATGATCCAGCTCGGCCTTGAGCTTCTCGAAGCCTTCGCGCGTGATGATGGCGGTGGATGAAGGCGAGGGTGGGCGCCAGCGGCTCATGCGTGGGTCATTGCGTTGGGTTGCTCATCGCACCGATTTTAGCTGGACTGGCGCCTGAGCGGTGACGGGAGCGACGTCCGTGCACTCCCGTCAGTGGTTTCAGGGCGAATTGACCATCGCGTCCATGTCGCTGACATTCATCGGGCCAAAGGCGACGGTGTCGGTGTGCGAGGCGATGAACTGGCGGAATTCGATCGACGACTTGGCGCCTATCGTCAGCCCCTTGGCCTTGGCCGCATCGTCTTCTTTCTTCTGCTGCGCATCGGTCAATGCAGGTGCAATGGCGATGTAATCCCAGGAGTCGCCCTGGTAGTGCGCATACCACTGCGCGCGCGGCAGGCCGAGCTGCTTGTCGATGGCGTCGCGATCGGCCATCCATTTGAGAAAGGCTTCGTGTTTGCCGGGAGCGACCCGATACAGCGAAATGACCGCGCGGGGCGGCTCCTTGGCCGCCGAGGTGCTTTGGGCGAAGGCGACGGGGGTCGCCAGCATCAGGCCCAGCCATACGAACTTGCCGATGAAGTGACGCATGAAACTCTCCTTGTGCACCAGGTGTGAGCCGGTCGTGTCGACGGCCGCGGAGCGCCGGAATCGCTTGCGGACGGGGCGGTGCACCAAAGGAGTTGGCTTGCGCACGCTACACCCGCTTCCGGGCGAGCCGCAACACGACTTGCGACTAGTCGAGCGCCGGTGTCCGGGAGATGCCGGGCCCCTGTTGCAGCTGGGTTGCGTACGCCACCAGCGATGGATGCAGCGGATGCCCGCTCCACGTTGCTGCCAGCTTGCCCAGCAGCACGGCTGCCTCGGCGTGTTGACCGAGCCGCTCGGCCATCTGCCTGGCGGCGAGCAGGCCCAGGCGCGGGCACTCGGACGAGCGCGGCCAGCGCGCAAGGTAGCCGCGGCCTAGCTTCAGCGACAATCGCGTCATGCCCGCGCTGGACGCGAGTTCGGCCAGCGTGGCAACGCTTTCCGGCGCATCGGGCAGGAAGTTCGGATCGATCTCCATACATTCCTGCACCAGCCCAAGCGCGCGACGTGGCTCGCCGTTGGCCATCAGCGCCGCGATCCAGATCTGCCCATGCTCGAGCAAACCGGCGGTCAGGCCTTCTTGCTTCAACAGCTCGCGATACGCCTGATGCAGCGACGGCGGCGCACTGTGTCCCTGCATGCGTTCCACCAGCATGCCGATGGCAGCGCGACGATCGACCTTCGCCATGTCGCGCACCGCGATCAGCAGGCGCTCGTCTTCGTCCTGGCCGCTTTCGCGCGCCAGCACGTCGGCTTCCGGCTGCAGATCGAAACGCTCGTGATGCCGATGGATCATGACGCCCATCAGATGCAGGTTGAAGATGATCAGGTAGGTGTAGCTGAACGCGAACAGCGGTTGCCACAGGATGGCCAGCAGGCTCGGCTGCAGCAGCGATGGCAGCATGATCAGCAGGCCGGTGACGAGGTTGATGACCACCGGAAGGAAATAACCCGCGCCCAGCCGACCGATCACCTTCTGCCAATGCAGCGGATTGAACGCGTTGGCCTCGTCGCCGAAGGCCAGCGACATGTCGATGGCGGGCAGGGTGAGCGAGAAGAACAGGATCAGCGGCCAGAACATCGGCGCATAAATCAGCTTGCAGGCGACGCAGGCGAGGACCACCAGCATGTGCAGCAAGGTGAGCGCGCGGCCGGCCGCGGCGTTTTCATCCATGCCGACATCGGGCGGCTCGGCAAAGCCATTGGCCGTATGTACCAGACAGGCCGCCGCGTAGCGCCAGCGCGCCAACCACAGGAAGAAAGCGAAGCACATGCCGATGATGCCGGGCAGTATCGTCAGGCACTGGCCCAACCCCAGCAGCACACAGGTAGCCAGCGCTGTGCCACGCAACGGATAGGACAAGCCCGCGATCAAGCGGTCCGCCAGCGGCGCACGTGGCGATACGGGTTTAGGTCGCGGCATGCGCAAGCGTTTTAACCTCAGGCGGCAGTGCTTTGAATGCTAGGGAGCGCGAACGCAGGTGATGAAGCCATGCTTTTCCAGCCAGCCATCTTTGTGGTGCCGACACAGGAATCGTCCCATCGAGCCGTTGGCATAAAGCAGCAAGAGCACGAGCAGGGCGGCTACCAGGACGACGGCGATGATGCGTGTCTGCGACATGACGGATCCCTCAGCGCTTGCCGCCAAAAATGCCGCCCAGCACGCCACGCACGATCTGCTGGCCCAGGCGCGAACCGGCCGCGCGCACGGCGGACTTGGCCATCGCTTCGACCATGCCCTGCCGGCGGTTGTTGCCCAGCAGGATCTCGCGTGCCGCATCCGTCCAGCCGCCGCTTTGCTGGGGCGCCGCACCGGCCGGTGCCTGCCTGGCCACCACCTGCGGATCGGCGGCCTTTTCCGCGGCGCGTTTGGCGAGCATTTCGGCGGCCGACTCGCGATTGATCGCCGTGTCGTACTTGCCGCCCACCGGCGAGCGTTGACGCACGGTGGCGCGCTCCGGCTCGGTGATCGCACCGATGCGTGCCGTGGGCGTGGTCACCATCACGCGCTCGACCGGCGAGGGCACGCCGCCGTCGCGCAAGGTCGACGCCAGCGCCTCGCCCACCGCAAGCTGGGTGATGGCCTCGCTTACGTTGATCTTGGGATTGGCCACGAACGTTTCGGCGGCGGCCCGGACTGCCTTTTGATCGCGCGGCGTGAACGCACGCAGCGCGTGCTGCACGCGATTGCCGAGCTGACCGAGGATATTGCCCGGTACGTCATCGGGATTCTGCGAACAGAAGTACACGCCMACGCCCTTGGAGCGGATCAGGCGCACSACCTGTTCCACCCGTTGCAGCAAGGCGGGCGGCGCGTCGTCGAACAGCAAGTGCGCCTCGTCGAAAAAGAACACCAGCTTGGGTTGATCCAGATCGCCCACTTCGGGCAACTGCTCGAACAACTCCGACAGCAGCCACAGCAGGAAGGTGGAATACAGGCGCGGTTTGAGAATCAGCTGATCGGCGGCCAGCACATTGATCACGCCGCGGCCGCTCATGTCCTGGCGCATCAGGTCGGCCAGTTCCAGCGCGGGCTCACCGAAGAACTGGTCGGCGCCATCCTGCTCCAGCTTGAGCACCGCGCGCTGGATCGCCGCGATGCTCTGCGTGCTGATCAGGCCGTAGTGGGTGGAAATGTCCTTGGCGTTTTCGCTGGCGAAGCCGAGCATGGCGCGCAGATCCGACAGGTCGAGCAGCAGCCAGCCCTGGTCGTCGGCCACCTTGAAGATCACTTCGAGCACGCCTTCCTGCGTGTCGTTGAGTTCCAGGATGCGGCCGAGCAGGGTAGGGCCCATCTCGCTGATGGTGGCGCGCACGGGATGGCCGAGCTTGCCGTAGATGTCCCAGAAAATGACCGGGTTGGCTTGCGGCTTCCAGTCGTTCAGATGCAGCTTGGCCAGGCGCGCCTTGAGCTTGTCGCCCGGTTCGCCCGCGGCCATCGACAGACCGGCCAGATCGCCCTTCGCATCGGCCAGAAAACAGGGCACGCCGAGCTTCGAAAAGCCTTCGGCCAGCACCATCAGCGAGACCGATTTGCCGGTGCCGGTGGCGCCCGCAATCATGCCGTGGCGATTGCCGTAGCGCGGGTCCAGGCTAACGCTGCTGCTGTCGTTGCTGCCGATCAAGATCTCAGTCATGGCGTTCCATCCATAGGGTGCACCGCGATTGTAGCCATGCGTCAGCTTCTTGCGGTCGCCCATTGAATCAGGACATTTCCGGTTGAGTCCCTGCTCCGTGCGCAGTAAGGTCGCCGCTTCAGCCAGGTAGTGAAGTCATTCATGGTTTTTCCCGTCGTATACCGCTCCCTGCGCATGGCGCCTCTTGCCGTTGCCGCGATGCTGATGGCTGCGTGTTCCAGTGGCGGCGGCAGCAAGCCCGTCGCTCCCACGCCGCAGGCCAATCAGCTTTACGCGCAGCTGGACCAGGCCAGCAAAGGCTATGAAACGGCGCTGACGCAGGCGCGCGCCGGCAACGCCCAGGCCTCGCAGCAGACGCTCACCACGGCGCTGGATCAACTGCAAAGTGCCTCCGCGCATTGCCCGTCGACGCCGGGCTGCGATCCGCAGCGTTTCTTCTCGGCGTTCGATCGCCTGTTGCGCCTGAAGGATGGCAACTTCGACCTGGGCGACGACATGGGCAGCATGGGCGACGACTTGCCCGAAGGCAGCGAAGCCGGCAAGACCGGTGCGGCCAGCCTGCCCGAGGCGCAGCGCAGCGTGACCTTGCTGCGCGGCCAGCAGCTGTCCCAGCTGATCGCCATGAATGGTCCGGTGAAAGCGGCGCTGGAGATGTGGCTCACCCAGTGGCGCGGCAACCTGATGGATGCCTACGTCAACTACCAGTTCCTGCGCTATCAGATGTGGCCGGAATACCAGAAGCAGGATCTGCCCGAGGCGCTGCTGTTCGGCATCATGGCCAAGGAATCGGGCGGCAAGGTGCATGCGATATCGCGCTCCGGCGCTGCCGGGYCGCTGCAGTTCATGTACGCCACCGGCCTGCGCTTTGGCCTCAATACGGAAGATGGTTTCGACTCGCGCTTCGATCCTGCCGAGTCCGCGCGCGCCAACGCGGAATACATGGACGAGCAGCTCAAGGCGTTCAACAACAACCTCGAGCTGACCCTGGCCGCCTATAACGGCGGTGAGGGCCGCATGCGCCGACTGGTCGGCGACAACACCACGGTGAGCCTGTACGACCCCACCATCTACAACCAGCTCTCGCAGGAGACGCGCGACTACGTGCCCTCCGTGCTGGCGGCGGCATGGCTGTTCCTGCATCCGGAGAGCTACAACCTGCGCTTTCCGCACGTGGATGGCGCGCAGGGCAGCGTGGTGTTGAAGCGTCCCGCGTCGCTGACCGAGCTCACCGTTTGCCTGGGCTCCGCCGCCGGCATGCAGGATGGCTGGTTCCGCACCTTGCGCAACCTCAATCCGCGGCTGGATCCGCAGGTCAGCCAGCCCACCGGCGTGCGCATCATGCTGCCCAAGGTGCTGGAGAAGTCTTACGAAGCGCGTTGCACCACGGGTCCCTGGCCGATCCTGGCGAACGACCTGCACACCGCGGTGATCCCGGTGGTGCCTTCCTCGCCGTCACCGCCGCCTGCGGCTCCCTCGCGCAGTTCCAGCACGTCGCGCACGCGCAACTACACGGTCAGGCGCGGCGACACCCTCACCAGCATCGTC